>CALUWB010000042.1 GCA_944324375.1 Candidatus Gastranaerophilales bacterium
AACTAGCTGCTCCTGTTTCTCACATTTGGTTCTTAAAAGGTATTCCATCATATCTTGGTTTACTTTTAGATATGACTTTAAAAGATCTTGAACAGGTAATTTATTTCAACAATTATGTTGTAATGGATCCTGCAGATAGTCCGTTCAAAAAACTTCAACTATTAACAGAAGAAGAATATGAAGACTATATAGCAGAAAATGAAGAATCTGAATTAAAAGTTGGTATTGGTTCTGAAGCAATCAAAGAATTGTTAGCAGAAATTGATATCAAAGAATTAGCAGAAGAAATCAGAACAGAATTAGCAGGTCACGTAACATCTGTTCAACGTAAGGGTAAGTTAATTAAGAGATTAAGATTATTAGATTCATTAATTTCTTCAGAAACAGATCCAACTTGGATGATAATGGATGTATTACCTGTAACACCACCAGATTTAAGACCAATGGTTCAATTAGACGGTGGAAGATTTGCAACATCAGATTTAAATGATTTATATAGACGTGTAATCAACAGAAACAATCGTTTACAACGTTTATTAGAAATGGGCGCACCTGAAATTATTGTAAGAAACGAAAAACGTATGTTACAAGAAGCAGTAGACGCTTTAATTGATAACGGTAGACGTGGAAGAACTGTTGTAGGTCCAAATAACAGAGCATTAAAATCATTATCTAACATTATTGAAGGTAAACAAGGTCGTTTCCGTCAAAACTTGTTAGGTAAACGTGTTGACTACTCTGGTCGTTCAGTAATCGTAGTTGGTCCAACATTAAAATTGAACCAATGTGGTTTACCAAAAGAAATGGCAATTGAATTATTCAAACCATTTGTAGTAAACAAACTTATTGAACGTGGATATGTTCAAAATATTAAGTCAGCTAAGAAGAAAATCGAACGTTCAGAAGAAATCGTTTGGGATATCTTAGAAGAGGTAATTGACGGACACCCAGTTATGTTAAACCGTGCACCGACATTACACAGACTTGGTATTCAAGCATTTGAACCAAAATTAGTAGAAGGTAGAGCAATTCAGTTACACCCATTAGTATGTACAGCATTTAACGCTGACTTCGATGGTGACCAAATGGCTGTACACGTACCTTTATCAATAGAGGCACAAACAGAAGCTAGAATGTTAATGTTAGCAACAAACAACATCTTAGCACCTGCAAATGGTAAGCCAATCATTACACCATCACAAGACATGGTATTGGGAATGTATTATTTGACTATATTAGAAAAACCAGACATGGAACCAGTTGGACACTTCTACAACTATGCTGATGCAATTTCAGCTTTAGAAGTAGGTGTAATTGATCTTCACGATAAGATTATTGTTCGTGATGAACATGGTAAGAGAATAGAAACTACTGCAGGAAGAATTATCTTCAACGAAGCAGTAAGATCAGCTCTAGTGTAGGTTTTAAGTAAAAAGGTAAGGGAAATATAGAAAATGGAAAACACATATACACATACAAAACAAATTCCTGAGTTTATTAATAAACAAATGGATAAAGGTGGCTTAAAAAATCTACTTTCTCAAATTTATTTAGAGTACGGTGGTGCAAAAACTGCTGAACTAGCAAATACATTGAAGAATTTAGGTTATAAGTACGCAACAAAGTCTGGTGTAACAATTTCAATTGCAGACTTATCTGTTCCTGATACTAAGAAAGCATTATTAGAAGAAGCAGAAAAAGAGATTGAAAAATCTACACACAGATACTTAAAAGGTGAAATTACAGAAGTAGAAAGATATACAAAGGTTATCGATACTTGGTCAGAAACAACATCAAAATTAACAGATCAAGTAGTAGAAAACTTTGATAGATTAAACCCTGTATATATGATGGCATTCTCAGGAGCGAGAGGTAACTTATCACAGGTATCACAATTAGTAGGTATGCGTGGTTTGATGGCAGACGCACAAGGTCAAATCATCGACTTACCTATTAAATCAAACTTTAAAGAAGGTCTATCAGTTACAGAGTACATCATTTCATCATATGGTGCACGTAAAGGTCTTGTAGATACAGCGTTGAAAACAGCTGACTCTGGTTACTTAACAAGACGTTTGGTTGACGTTGCTCAAGATGTAATCATTCGTGCAGAAGATTGTGGTGGCGATAAATATATTAATATGCAACCAATCACAGATGGTGACACAGTAATTGTTCCATTAATCGACAGATTATTAGGTAGAACTGTTGCTCAAGATATTTTTGATACTGATGGCACAACATTATTAGTTTCAAAGAACAAAACATTGGATAGAAACGATATCAAGAAAATCTCTCACCTAGATTTAAAAGAATTAAAGGTAAGATCAGGTTTAACTTGTAGTTTAGAGTATGGTGTTTGTCAAAAATGTTATGGTTGGGCATTAACAAGCCAAAAATTAGTTGATGTAGGTGAAGCAATTGGTATTATCGCAGCACAATCAATCGGTGAACCTGGTACACAGTTAACAATGAGAACATTCCACACTGGTGGTGTATTCAAAGGTGCTGGTGCAATGAAAACAGTTGAAACAATTGAAGCTGGTACTGTTTCATCAAAAATTAAAACAAGAGAATTAAGAACTCGTCACGGGGACGTTGTAAATGTAGCAATATTTGAAGGCGACGTTGAAGTTAAGGGTGCTAAATTTAATAAAAAATACCATATTCCAGCAGGTGCAATTGTTCACTTTACAGATGGTATGGAAGTTAAAAAAGGCTATAAACTTTGTGAATTTGACCCTGTATCATCAGGAGATGGTAGCCGTTTAACAGAAAAAGCTACAAAGGATATTACATCAGATGTATCTGGTGAAGTATACTTTGAAGACTTTATCGCAGATGAAAAGAAAGACCGTCAAGGTAACATTTCAAGAATTGCAAACAAATCAGGTATTGTTTGGGTAATCGGTGGTGATGTTTATAACTTACCTGGTGGTTCTAAAATCTTAGTTGAAGACGGTCAAAAAGTTAAAACTGGTGAAGAACTTGCTGAAACAATGATTATTTGTGAACACGGTGGTGAAGTTCGTTACGGTTCAGACTTAGAAACTGAAGAAATTAAAGTTGATGGACAAAAGATTAAGAAAATAGTTCAAGGTAAAGAATTAACAATTGTAATTGCATCATTGGCTCCATCAAATGCAACATTCGAACAAACTAAGAAAGAACAATTATGGACAGTAGAAGATACTGAAGAAAAATACATTGTTAAGGCTCCAATCGATACTACAGTTGAAAATGGTATGGTTATTGCTGAGTTAGTAGATGATGAATATTCAGTAGAATCTTCAGGTGAAATCAGATACTTAGGTGTTGAAGTTGATGAAAATCAAATTATTACAACACCTGGTAATGTAGTATTTATTCCAGAAGAGATTCACCAAATCAATAAAGACGCAACTTTAAAAATGGTTGATAACGGAACATTTGTTACAGCTGGTACAGAAGTTGTAAAAGACGTATATTGTCATATTGATGGTATTGTTGAGTTTAAAGAATTCAATGATGTAATCCACGAAATAACAATTCGTCCAGGTGAAGTTCATTCATTAGCAAATATTAACGAATTAAAAGTTGATGAAGGAGAAGTTATCAAAAAAGGAACAGTTATTGCAGAAGGTATCAAAGCAAAAGAAACTTCTATTGTAACAATAATGGAATCTGATTTTGATGATTTAGATATTGATGATTTAGATGAAGAAATTGATACAACAATGGGGATGGATGAGGAATCATTAGATGAAAAACCTATCCAAATATTGGTTCGCCCAGTACAGGTATTAGATATACAACCTAAAAATGTATCAATTAAATTCAACACATCAGATGAATTAATTGATATCGTACCTGTAACTCAATTACAGTATAAAGATGGTGCAAGAGTAAGAAATCTTGATGGTGCAGCATTAACAAGAACAAGTTTAGTGTTACAAATGCAAGGTTACTTATCACACTTAAAAGGCTTAGTAGAGTTAGATTCTAACAACCAATTAAAAATAGTTGTATTAGAAACATTGATTGTACGTCGTGAATTAGAAGGTAATTCTAAGATGAATCAATCATTGCAAACAGCTTTACTAGTTAATAATGGTGAAATTATTGAGCCAAGAACCCCAGTTGCGAAAACAGAGGTATTGGCAATCAATAATGGTGTTGCATCAATCAAAACAACAGAAGGTGATATAAGAAGATTATTATTACATTCTGAAGAATTTGAAACAAAAGTAGCAATCAAAGGAAAAGCATCAGTAAAAGAAGGACAATTTGTAAAAATGGATTCAATTCTTTCAGACGGTGGAGATTTAGCTCCAGTATCTGGTCAAATTGTTTCAGTTTCAAAAGATTCTGTTTCAATAAGAAACGGACGTCCTTACTTAATCAGCCCTGGTACACAATTACAGGTAGATGCTCATTCATTGGTATTACGTGGTGATATTTTAGCAACATTACTATACGAAAGACAAAAAACCGGTGACATCGTTCAAGGTTTGCCTCGTGTAGAAGAATTGTTAGAAGGTCGTAAACCAAAAGATTGCGCTATTTTAGCAGAATATGACGGTGTTGCAGAAATTGAAATTGAAGATGAAGTTCCAAGATTATTCTTAGTATCAGACGAAGAAGGAAGAAAAGAAATCAAATTCGCAATTGATGCAAGTATCGTTGTTCAAAATAAACAACAAATTAAGAAAGGTCAACCATTAACAAGTGGACCTTTAAACCCTCACGATGTAATCAGACTTTGTGGTCCTGAAGCTGCACAACAATATCTTGTAGACGAAGTACAACGTGTATACCGTTCACAAGGTGTAGAAATTGCAGATAAACACATCGAAATAATCGTTCGTCAAATGACTAAGAAGGTAAAAGTTGTAGAACCTGGTGATACAAACTTATTACCTGGCGAATTGATAGAGGTTCAAACATTTGAAAACGCTAACAAAGAAGTTAGAGAACGTGGTGGCGAAGAAGCAGTTTGTGAACATATGTTGTTAGGTATTACTAAAGCATCATTAAACACAGAAAGCTTCATTTCAGCAGCTTCATTCCAAGAAACAACAAGAATCTTGACTGAAGCAGCAGTTGACGGTAAGAAAGACTTATTAAGAGGTTTGAAAGAAAACGTTATTATTGGTCGTTTAATACCAGCTGGTACAGGCTTCCATCACTTGAACTTTGCTAGTGAAGAAAGAGACAGAGAAGCTCAAAGAAGAGCTGCTGCTCAACGTAATCAAGCAAGAAAACCTGCAGCAATCCTTGAAGAAATTGAAGGAATGTTTGGTTCTCCTGATTTGATTTCTGATGATACAATTATTGAATAATTGTCATAATTTAAAAGAGGGGGTTGTCTGATAGGCAATCCTCTCTTTTTTTGTTATAATTTCTTTGTACACATAGTAGGAGTTTTTATTATGAAAATTAGAGCTAGTCACATTTTAGTTAAAACAGAAGATGAAGCTAAAAAATTATTAGAAGAAATCAAAAATGGTGCTGATTTTGCTGAATTAGCAAAAGAGCATTCTTTATGCCCATCAGGTCGTGATGGTGGGGATTTGAGATTTTTCGGTAAAGGTATGATGGTTAAACCTTTTGAAGAAGCTGCTTTTGCGCTTAAAAAGGGTGAAGTTTCTGAACCTGTTGAAACTCAATTCGGTTGGCACTTAATTCAATTAACTGATATACAAGAATAATGACTAATTTTGATTTAAAGAGTTATGGAGTTGACTATTTATTAGTCAACTCCACTAATAAATTTTTATTAGAGTACGTTCCTATAGAAGAAAATTCTGTTCATAAATTGACAGGTTTTACTGGAGATGTCGGAGATGCTCTAATTTGTCCTGATGGAAAGGTTTTATTGTTTGTTGATTCTCGCTTCCATATACAAGCAGATAGAGAAGTTAATCATTCAAAAGTTCAAGTTATTAAATTACAATTAGGGCAAAAAATTAATGATGAAATTTGTATAAGAATTAAGCCTAATTCAACATTAGGAGTAGATTTATCAAAACTATCACAGGCAAGATTTGAATATTTATCTGCTTTATTGAATGAATTGAATGTAAAAATAAAAGATTGTTCAACTAATGAGAAATGTCGCAGTGGTGAATTTGTTAAAGTAGATGATTTTAAGCAAATAGAAGATAATATTTTAATAACCAAATCAGAAGAAATTTCTTACGTTTGTGGGATTAGAAGTTTTAGTTATAATTATTCAACCAAAGTTGATGGCAAATTGCTAATAATAAATGGCGATCCTGTTTTATTTACGGATTATAAAGGGGATATGGATACAAGACCATTAAATGAATTTGATGAATTTATAAAAAGAATTGATTTGCCAATAAAAGTTGATAAGACTTCTGTTAGTGCAAAAGATTATTCATTGATAAAAAATCCTGTACCTATTAAATCGCCTATAAAAGAAATTAAGTCTATCAAAACAAAAGAAGAAATAGAACATATGAAATATTGTTTTGAAATGACTGATAGGGCTTTAAAAGATACTAGAGATTGGATTTATGCTAATGATAATATATCTGAGTATGATATTGCAGAAGAATTAGAGAAAAACTTTAGAAAGTATGGAGCAAAATCCTTAAGTTTTCAATCAATTGTTGCTATAAATGAGAATTCAGCATTAGCTCATTATAATAAACTTGATAAAAACAAAATATTGAATAATGGTGATTTAGTATTGATTGATTGTGGAGCATATTATGATAAAGGATATGCAACAGATATTACAAGAGTTTTTGTTAAAGGTAAGCCATCAAAACTTCAAAAAGAAGTTTATACAAATGTATTAAAAGTATTTTTAAATTGTTATAATTATCAGATGACAAAAGAAACATCTGGATTTGAGATTGATAAATTAGCGCATCATATTTTTGATATGAATAAAATTGAAGGGTTTGAATTTTCACACGGTTTAGGACATGGGGTTGGAATTTCAGTTCACGAAACACCACCTAATTTGTCAAAAAATGAGGTTGCGAAAACTGTAATAAAAGAAAATATGTGTTTCACAATAGAACCAGGCTTGTATAATGAAAAAGAGTTTGGGGTTAGATTAGAAAACACTTGTTATCTTGAAAATGGTGAAATAGTTTCGTTTGCAAAAATGTGTTTTGAGAAAAAACTTATTGATATGTCAATGTTAACAGATATCGAAAAAGAGTATTTGGAAGTATTTGAGGTCATATAATGGAAATAACCAGCGTAAACAATGATTTAGTAAAAGAAACTGCTAAACTACAACAAAAAAAATATAGAGATGAAAAAGGCTTATTTCTTTTAGAAGGCTTTAAAGCAATAGAAGAAGCTCATTTATCAGGAATAAAATTTGAAAGAGTATTTGTTGAAAAGAATAAAAAAGGGAAATATTTATTTTTAAATTGTGAATTTATAGAAACAAATGAAGCTGTATTAAAGAAAATTTCAACAACCTCAACCCCTCCGGAAATTGTTGGAATTGCTATTCAACCCCAAAATTCATTTGATAAATTAGGAAATAATGTTGTTCTACTTGAAAATATCAAAGATTTAGGAAACTTAGGTACTATTATAAGAACATCAGTAGCATTTGGAATAGATTCAATCGTTCTTTATGGAGATACTGTTGATGTTTATAATCCAAAAGTTGTTCGCTCTGCTGTAGGAAATTTATGGAAAATAAATATTGTGCAAATCTCAGATATTGATAATTTGAAAAAATATTTCTCTAATTATGAAAGATTTGGAACATTACCTAAATCAGATAATAGTGAATATTTATCAAGGATTAAATTTTCTAATAAGCCTAAACTTATAATGTTTGGATCTGAAGCAGATGGCTTGTCAGATGAATTGAAAGAATTTGCAACAGGAAATATTACAATAGAAATGAAAGATAACGTTGAGTCATTGAATTTGAGTATTTCGGCAGGAGTTGTTCTTTATCAAATATTTACTTCTTTGTAAACATTGTCGTTACAAATACTAAAGTTTTTCTAAAATATTCCGATAAGTATTATGTATGCGTATCGGAAATATTCAATCAACTTATACATTTGCATTTGCAGCTCCTTATATTGATTCTGAGGAACAAGAAATTGCTGCAAAACTTTTAGCCTATGGGGAAACTCCAACAGGTGATAAAGCGACTGATAAAGCGAAGTTACATAGAATTGAGTATGAGAAGGCAAAACAAGAAAGTACAGTTAGTGCAAACAAGTTTTTAACTGTATCAACAGCAGAACAGGAAAGGATACAAGAAAAAAAGAAAGAAAATCGTAAGATAAACGGACAATCTCCAAACGAAGAAATGAAGGGTGCATCAATATTAGCTCAATATAATCGCATGTTTATCGTATAATTAAGTTATGAATATAACTCAAGAATTTGATACAATAGCAGCGATTTCAACACCTCTTGGAATGGGAGGGGTTGGTGTTATTCGTATATCAGGCGATAAGGCTTTTGATGTTATAAAAAAGATTTACTCAAAACAAAATTTTACCCACAATATGATATCTCACGGTTGGATAGGGGTAAATGGTGAAGATGGTTTCCAAAAGGTTGACGAAGTTCTTGTGTTACCTTTCTTTGCTCCTCATAGTTACACTGGAGAAGATGTTGTTGAGATACATTGTCACGGGGGAGTAAATATTGTTAAAAAAATTCTATCTCTTTGTTTAGAAGCAGGTTGCAGACCTGCTGAAAAGGGCGAATTTACAAAACGAGCTTTTCTTAATAAAAAAATGGATCTATCACAAGCAGAAGCAGTAGCTGATTTAATCCATTCTAAGACACAAGATTTTGTATCTGTTTCTGCCAAAAATTTATCAGGAGTTCTTGCTAATAAAATTCGTGAAATGAGAAAATCTATAATGGATGTTCTCTCTAGAATTGTCGCAGGGATTGATTTTCCCGAAGATGTTGCAGAACCTGAATACTCATATATTATTGATGAATTAAATAAAAGCATCTCTGAAATTGATTCAATTTTAAAATCTGCATCAACATCAAATGTAATGCGTCAAGGTGTTTCTGTTGCGATAGTTGGACGCCCGAATGTTGGTAAATCTTCATTATTTAATACTTTATTAAATCTTGATAGAGCAATAGTTACTGATATTGCAGGAACAACACGAGATGTTTTAAGAGAAACTTTAGATTTTGGTATTCCTGTTACATTAATTGATACAGCAGGAATAAGAGAAGGAGATTCTGTTTCAAAGGTTGAAGAAATAGGTATTGAATACTCAAAACAATCTCTAGATGAAGCTGATTTGGTATTGTTCCTTTATGATGCAAGTCAAGGTATTACTCCTGAAGACGAAACAATTTGGGAACTTGCAAAAACAAAGAATAATGTAAGAATTGCAAATAAATGTGATTTAGTTTCTGATAGAACATCAGATGCTTATTATATTTCAACAAAGACAGGTGAAGGAATTGATGATATCAGAGATTTAATTAAAACAAAAGTATGTGATGTAAATCCTGATTCATTAGAATTTGCAACCAACACAAGACAGCAAGAATGTCTAAGACAGGCAAAAAATAGTTTAAATATAGCTCTTGATGCTGCTCAACGAGAAGAGCTTCAAGATTTAATTTCCATTGATATAAAATCAGCTCTAATGGCTCTAGATGAATTGACAGGTGAAGTTGTAACTGATGAAGTATTGAATAATATATTTGACAACTTCTGTATCGGTAAATAGGGGTAAAGGGGTAAATGGGTAAAGGTGTAAAGGTGTAAAGGTGTTAATAGTGATAAATGGAAATTAAATCGGGTGTTAATTGGGGTTAATTTGTTCTAGTTATAAAAAATAAACACATTTAAAAGAGAATATATTAAACAAAATGAGTAATTTCCCATTATACTAGAAAGTAGAATTAAATATGCTAAAATACGCTGTGGCGTATGGTGTGTGTGTGTGTGTGTGTGTGTGGCTAACCCAATTGATTAGCAGGTATAATAACCATTGAATTACTTAATTTAATTTTTAAATTAGTTTAACCTGATTATATGACAAATTTTCAAGTATTAATTAACAATGCAATCAGAATTTTAAGAGAAAATACTGGACTTTCTCAAGAAAAGTTTAGTGAGAAATGTGGCTTATCTGTTGAAGGATATAGAAATATTGAACACAATAGATACACCCCAAAGTCAATTACTATTGATAAAATTTGCGATGCGTTTAATCTTACTCCTGTAGAGTTATTATATCTTGGTATGGAGTTGCCTAGCCAAGATAATAAAGATAAAATTATTAATCGTATTGCCTCTCTTAATGATACTCAGCTTAATATGCTTAATGATTTTATTGATTTAATTCAAGGATATTCTGTTGCTGATAAAAAATAGTAATTGTTTATTTTAAAGTATTAACCCAAATAATTTGCCATTTTCAATTCGTTCAATTTTTACGTTCTGGAGTGTGTTAAATTCATTTGTTCCATTTTCTACAATAACTGTTATATAGTTATCTGTTACTCCTTTTAATTTCCCACTATGTTTGTCTGGTCTTTTTTCTATTAGAACCTCTCTTGTATCTCCAATATTGCTTTGTAAAAATAACTTTTCTTTTTCAGAAGAAATCTTCTTAATAATTGTGGCTCTTTCTTCCTTTATCTTGTCTGGTAAATGCCCTTCCATACCCTCAGCTTTTGTTCCTTGTCTTATTGAATATGGGAATGTATGGATTTTTGTAAGTTTTGAACGCTTTAAATTGTTAACTGTTTCCTCAAAATCTTCTTCTGTTTCTCCTACAAAACCTGCTATAATATCGCAACCAATAAATGGTTTATTAAAGTTTTCTGATATATATTCAATTTGTTTTAAATAATCTTCTGTTTTGTAAAATCTGTTCATTGCTCTTAATGTTTTATCACAGGCAGATTGTAGCGATAAATGAAAATGTGGCGCAAATTTGTTTGAGGATTTTAAAAACTCCAATACCTCAATTGGTATTTCTGTTGGATTTAATGACCCTAATCTATATCTATGAATTGATGTTGTTTCAATTAGTTCTAACAAATCCAATAGCTGTTTATTACAATCTATCCCCCATTGACCAATATGTATCCCTGTTAATACAACTTCTTTGTATCCTTCATTTGAATATTTTTCAATTTCATCTATGATAAATTTTTCATCTGCACTTCTTGATTTACCCCTAGCAAAAGGTATAATACAATAACTGCAACGATTGTCACACCCATCTTGGATTTTTAAGCTAATTCTTGTCTTAGTTGTGTCTTCCAAAACCTGAGGATTAAATTTATTTAGCAACATAATATCTGAAACAATAAATTTTTCATCATTTTCAAGATAATCTGCAAGATTAAATTTATCATCATTCCCATATAAATAATCAATATAATCAAGTTTTTTTAGTTTTTCAGTATCAACTTGAGCAACACAACCTGTTAATATTGTTTTTATAGATGGATTAATGTGTTTTGCATTCCTCAATAAATATAACGTTTCTGAATCACTTTTGTGAGTAACTGTACACGAATTTAGTATATAATAATCAGCTTTTTTTATATCATTAACCTTATTAAAACCTCTATTAATCAGTTTTTCTTCTATAATTTGTCCTTCAAACTGATTGGATTTGCAACCCATAGATTTTAATAAAAAACTAACCATTACACTCTTCCATACATATCTTCATATCTAATAATATCTTCTTCAATTAATAAATCACCTTTTTGAACTTCTATAATTTTAAGTTCTTCTTCGTAAGGATTTTGTAATGAATGGATTGCTTTTACAGGTATATCAATACTATGTCCAGGATCTAAAATAATTTCTTCTTTATTTAATACTACTTTTGCTTTCCCTGATAATACAACCCAATGTTCACTTCTATGATTATGGGATTGTATTGATAACTTTTGACCAGGATTTACCTGTATAATTTTTGTTAAAAATCCTTCACCTTGAGCAATGACTGTATAGAATCCCCAAGGTCGGTACATTGTTTTATGTACAAGGTGTGTATCATCGTGTTGTTGTTTCAATGTTTCAAATATCTGTTTAACATCTTGTACTCGATCTCTTTTACAAGCCAATATTGCATCTTCTGTTTCTACTACTACTGTATCTTCTAATCCGATTGTCGCGACTAATTTTGATGATGAATACATAAATGAATCTTTTGAATCCATATCCAAAATATGTCCAACTTTAACGTTTCCATCTTTGTCTTTATTACTCACTTCATATAAAGATTCCCAAGATCCCATATCTTTCCAATCACTCTTTAGTTCGACAAATGCTAAATTTCTAGATTCTTCCATAATGGCATAATCTATTGAAATATTTGGCATTTTATCAAATTCAATAAATGGAATTTCATTTGATTTTTCAAAGTTAATATTATTTACAAGTCCTAGCATTTCTCCTGCATAATTTTCATATTCTTTAAGAATAGTTGAGGCTTTGAACATAAATAATCCACTATTCCAGAACCAGTTTCCTTCATAAATTAATCTTGCTGCTTTTTCTTTATTTGGTTTTTCTATGAACCTTTTAACTTTATTGTTTTCGACTTGAATGTATCCGTAACCTACTTCTGCATAGTCCGGTTTTACTCCAAATGTAACAACATGACCTTCTTTTGCTAGTTTTTCACCTTCTAAAATACTGTTTTTAAAACCTTCAATATCTTCTATTATGTGGTCTGAGGGTGCTACAAGAATTATTGGGTCTTCATTTGTTAGTGATTGTATATATTTTACTGATACTAAAACTGCTGGAGCTGTAT
Source organism: Candidatus Gastranaerophilales bacterium (assembly GCA_944324375.1). Classification (GTDB taxonomy): domain Bacteria; phylum Cyanobacteriota; class Vampirovibrionia; order Gastranaerophilales; family Gastranaerophilaceae; genus UMGS1585. The sequence goes on from CALUWB010000042.1 coordinate 12,771, forward strand.
TCTTTGCGATAGGCTCTGATAAAACAATTGGCTGTTTATAGAATGATGATAATTGATATTTTATGTTAGAAAAATGTGTAGTATTAGTAATACTAATAATGTTTTCTGGAGGTATAAATGTTGATAAACGTTTAAATGTTTCTTGCAATAAGCTATTTTCATTGTTTATATTGATTAAGTGTTTTGGACATAACTCTCTTGATAATGGCCATAAACGACTCCCAGATCCTCCTGCTAAAATAATACTATACATATTCTCTTTCCCTCATTCTATATTTATCAAATGAAAACCTTGCTTTCATTACTCCTGACTTAATTATACCATTAAAATCTTTTTAAAAATTCCTTGTTACAAAACTTAATATTATGTTATAAAAAAGTCAATTTTTTATAATAAATATACTTTATATATACATAAGAGATATTTAAGAGAGAAAGAGAGCAAATATTATGCAAAGAATGAGCGCAGTTGAACGTAATAAAAAACCTATCGGAACATTAGAAATTCCTGAAGATTTTGATAAATATTATTTAAATAAAAAAGATAAACAAATGAGATTTAACAATGCGAAAGATCCAATTTATCACGTTTTCGCAAGTATTGATAGAAGACCTTTATCAGAGTTATTTAAAGGCTTCTTAAGAGAAACTTATATGGATACCGTAAGATTCGTTAAGAAACTTGCAGCGTAGAGTAAAATTAGAGGAAAAGGAATAAAGGGATAAAAACAGGCTGATAATTAAAGCCTGTTTTTTATTTATTTATTAAAAAAGAGGTTATCAAAATGATAACCTCTTTTTGTATATCTGATTTTAATTAGCTTTTGCGTTTGCGAGCTGCTTCAGATTTGCGTTTTCTTTTAACGCTTGGCTTTTCGTATCTTTCGCGTTTTTTAACTTCTGATAAAGTTCCAGCTTTTTGAACTTTTTTCTTGAAACGTCTTAAAGCGCTTTCAATACTTTCGTTTTCGCCTACTTTAACTTCTGGCATCTTATTTTTCACCACCTTTTATGCTTAAGTATCAATAAGTATAGGAATTATAAACCAAAAAATATTTAAAATCAAGCATATCAAGAAAAATAACTTATCCCATTAATGTTTCAAAATATTTTTTCATTTTTTCCCCAAATCCATAAGCTTCTTTTTCAAGTAGATTATTTTTATATTTTTCACTACCTAAACCAAATAAACCTAAGCCTTCGTAATTTCGACTTGCTTCGATGTATTTCTCTGCATCTAGGTACTCTGGCGAACCTTCTTTAAATTGTGGCATTTTAAGTGTATTCGTGTGGGATTTAGTCATCTCATCTAAAATCATATCTTTATTTAATTGGATACTATTTTCAATAAATTTCTTTTCTACTCCATGTTTTTTTGCATTATTATATGCCATTGTGAATGAAACATTTAAAGGATCGTTTTTTGCTAATTCAACATTACATTCAGCCCAAGCTCTTGCATAATCATCTATTTTCCCTGAACGAATAATCTTTGAGGTCTGTTCTGCATGTTTTAATTCGTGTGCTAACATTTCAAATTGTGTTGCTCTATCTAATTTAGTAAAAAAGCCATTTGAATACTCAATGGTATTCTTAGTTGGATTAAATCCTCCTTGAATACTAAAACCTTTATCAGGGCCAGAACGCCCAATTTTTTCAGGAGCAATACCTTCTAACTGCATATATTTTTTTAATTTATTATATGCTTTATTTATAAAATTATCTCCTGTTTCATTTTTTAAATCTTTAAATATTGTTCTAAATTCTTCAGGTATTTTCTTTAAATCTTTGGCTTTAATGTGTTTATTTACAAGTAATCCTATTACAATTGCAGTTGTTGCAATGAATGCTACTGCAATTCCTACTTTTTTCTTTTTTGATAACCCTTCTTTTCTTTCAAAAGAATCTTGCTCTAATCCTTGTCTATTTTGATGATAAGGATTTGTACCAAAATTTTTAATGTTTTGGTTTTGATATGTATTGTTTAAATTATTTATTCCTACACTATTCATTTGAATTAACTTCACCCTATATTAATAATAAAACATTTTTATTATCCTTTTTGCTATTTTATGAAGTTAATTGAAGCTAAAACTATATATCTATACCTTTTTGCTCTATTTTGTAAAGGCAAAAAGAGTTCCCTGATTTAGTTTTAGCATTTGTTGGACAACCACCTCGACAAATGTATTTGTATTTACATTCTTTACAATATCCAGTTATTTTTTCTATATCAGGGCATCGATTATATTTAAAAGAATTATGGTCAGCCCAAATTTCTTTAAATGGTCTTGTTTTAATATTCCCTTCTGAATTATTCATATTAGGACAACCTTTAACGTTGCCATCGCTTTCTATACTTACACTGTATATCCCACATTCACAGCCTCGCCAATTTTGGATATATAAATCAGGTTGTAGTTTTGAGAAATATCCAATACAATCTGATTCCATTATGTTTATTTTATCAGAATAATTCTTTCTATATTTGACAATTTTTTCTGCTAATTTGTAATATTGCTCTTCTGTTAGTAATTCTTCTTTAGGAAGTCTTTCGCTAGGTTTTACTACCTGTAATTGCCAAGCATCTACTCCTAATTCGATTAATAATTGCAAAATATCATCAAGTTTATTGAAGTTAGATTGCATAACTGTTGTTGGTGTTGCAATATAAATCCCTGCTTCTTTTAGTTTTGGAACAATGTTACAAAAATGCTCAAAAATCCCTGGAATCCCTCTTACATAGTCGTGTGTCTCTTTATCAGCCCCATCAATACTTATTCCCATACCAACATTAGGATATAGCTTTAGAATATCAATGACATCATTATTGATAAGCATTGCATTTGTCATAAGTATTGGCTGCATATCAAGACTTGATATTTTTTGTAAGAACAAAGGCCATTCTTTTCTTAAAAATGGTTCTCCTCCTGTTAGTACAATATTTTGACAACCTAAGTCGCTCATATCTTCAATTAAAGATATAATCTCCTGTGTTGTTAATTCTTCAGGCTTTGCTAAACCTGCACCTATAATACAATGAACGCATTTAGCATTACATCTTCTTGTAATTTCAATGGTTGCAGTTAATAGTTTATACATAAAACACCTTATTATTTCTGAATTACAGAAACAATACTAACATATATATTAAAGTGTTTCAATTATTTATCTTTTTTGTCATCCACTTTTTCTTCTTGCTTTTCTGGTGTTGGAGCAATAATATTTCCAGCTAATGGAGGTATAACTTTATCATTATCTTTTTTACTAGGAGGAGCAATCAAACCACCTAATGGAGGAATTGGATATGGAATTTTTGTTGGATTTTTTGGTGTTGGATATGCTATAGCTCCTGCTAATGGAGGTGGGAACATAGGATTCTTTTCAGGCTTCTTAGGTAGACTTGGAGGTGCAATTAAACCTCCTAGTGGCTGTTGAATTTTAGGAGTGGATTTTTCTTCCTTTACTTCTTTAGCTTCTTTGCTTTCAGCTTTGAAGTTTACCCCATTTACCCCATTTACCCCTTTGAAACCTACATTGTACATAATCTTAATCTCCTAACCTTTGTCTTATAAATGTTATAAAACATTTCTTTAAAGATTTTTGTTAGGATGTGAATTTTTTGTTACATTAAGAATCCTTTAAGTGCTTAAAGTGCTTGTAAATATATAAACAACCGAGTATAAAACAAACTATAATAATAACTGCATCAAACTTATGCCAGATATGTTTTAAGGCTTCCATATTTTCGCCCATTTTTACTCCAACATAAACTAATACATAACACCAAATTAAAGAACCCAAAAATGTTAATGTAAAGAATGTTCTTTTTCTTGCTCTTAAAATTCCAGCAGGAAGAGATATAAAAGTTCTTACAACAGGTAGCATTCTGCATAAGAAAAATGCCCAATCTCCATATTTATCAACCCATTTGTCTGCATCTTCTAAATCTTTTTTAGATACAAGAAAATATTTCCCATATTTTTCAATAAAAGGACGACCTCCAAAATATCCTAAATAATATGAAGGTATTGAACCTAGTACACATCCGATAGCTCCAAATATTGCCGCTATATGGAAGTTCATTAATCCTTTAGTAACTAAAATACCTGCAAATGGCATAATAGCTTCACTTGGTAGTGGAATATTACAAGATTCTATTGCCATTAATAAACTTACACCCCAAGGACCTAAAACGGTTATTACATGTTCTATTGCAGAACTTAGCATTATAAGTAAACTATCTATCATTATTCATACCTCTTCAAGTAAATATAAAGCTATAACTTCTATTTACCCCTATTTACCCCTATTATTCTTCATTTAAACTTAGAACTGCCATAAATGCTTCCTGTGGAACTTCAACTTTACCAACTGCTTTCATACGTTTTTTACCACGTTTTTGTTTTTCAAGTAGTTTTCTTTTTCTTGTAATATCACCACCATAACATTTATCTAATACACTTTTCCTAAGAGCTTTAATATTTGTTCTTGCAATAACTCTTCCCCCAATTGCTGCTTGAATAGGAACTTCAAACAATTGACGAGGAATTATATCTTTTAATTTTGCTGTTAGTTTTTGTCCAATGTGGAATGCACTGTCTTCGTGACATATAACAGATAGAGCATCAACAACTTCTCCTGCTAAAAGGACATCTAATTTTACAAGTTTAGAACGCTTATAATCAACAAATTCATAATCTAAACTTGCATAACCTTTAGAACGAGACTTTAATTGGTCATAAAAATCTGTAATAACTTCGCTTAATGGAATATGATAAACAAGTTCTTGTCTAACTTTATCAATATAGTGCATATTGATAAAAATCCCTCGTTTTGATTGAGCTAAATCCATTAAAGTTCCAACAAAATCGTTAGGAGTAATAATTGAAGCTTTAACGTAAGGTTCTTCAATGTAATCTCTAACTTGAGCAGGTGGAAGATTTGCTGGGTTATCAATTTCAAGCATTTCTCCATCTGTTTTGTAAACTTTATAAATAACTGATGGTGCAGTAGTAACAATAGAAAGGTCATATTCTCTTTCTAATCTTTCTTGAGCAATCTCCATATGTAGCATTCCTAAGAATCCACAACGGAAACCAAATCCTAAAGCTGAAGATGTTTCCGGCTCAAATGTTATACTACTGTCACTAAGTTTTAATTTTTCTAATGCTTCTTTTAACTCGTGGTAATCTTCGTTATCTACAGGATAAAGTCCTGAAAATACCATAGGTAATGCTTCTTTATAACCTGGAAGTGGTTCTGTTGCAGGGTTTTCTACATTTGTTACTGTATCACCAACAAATCTTGTAATTTCTTTAATAGACCCTGCAAAATATCCAACATCGCCACATATAAGTTGTTTTACAGGAACTCTATTGGGTGTAGAATATCCTAGTTCAACAATTTCATATTCTTTGCCTGATGCTAAGAATTTTACTTTATCGCCTAAATTTATTTTGCCATCGATAATTTTGAAATAGCATAACGTTCCTAAATAAGGGTCGTAAGCACTATCAAAAACCAATGCTCTTAATGGTTTTTCAATATTATCTTCAGGTGGTGGCATATAATTTACAATAGCTTCTAACACTTCGTGAATGTTTTCACCAGTTTTAGCACTAACAGGAATAGCCATAGAAGCATCTATTCCAAGAGTTTCTTCAATTTCTTCTTTAACTCTTTCAACATCTGCTGATGGAAGATCAATTTTATTTATAACTGGAATAATTTCAAGGTTTTGTTCTGCTGCAAGATAAACATTGGCTAATGTTTGAGCTTCAACACCTTGGGTTGCATCTACAATTAATAAAGCACCTTCACAAGCTGCAAGAGAGCGAGAAACTTCGTAAGAAAAATCAACGTGTCCAGGGGTATCAATTAGGTTAAGAATATAATCTTTCCCATCATCTGCTTTATAATTCATTCTTGCAGAATTAAGTTTAATTGTGATACCACGCTCTCTTTCAATATCCATAGTATCCAATAACTGATTTTGCATATCTCTTTGAGCACTAGTTTCTATTGCTTCAA
>CALUWB010000043.1 GCA_944324375.1 Candidatus Gastranaerophilales bacterium
AATGAGACGATTGAACGATTAACGTCACCAACTTTTGCTAAAGCAATTGAAAATATCAATGCAAACACAATAATTGGAACCATATCTCCTTTAGCTATAGATTCTAAAGGATTTTTAGGAATAAATCCTAAGAATATATTTAACAAATTATCTCTTTGAACTTCTATTGTATGAGAAACTTGAGATTGAATACCGACAGCAACATCTGAATTAATATAATGAGCTGCACCTAAACCAGGTTTAAATACCAATGCTAAGAATGCTCCTATAGTAACAGCTGCAATAGTTATAATCCCATAATATAGAATCATCTTTTTACCAAATTTGCCTAATTGTTTGTTATCACCAACACTTGTAATACCTATTACAATAGCTGAAATAACTAACGGAATTACAACCATTTGAATCAATCTGATAAATAACTGACCTACAAAAGTCAATACATTTATAACAAATGGATTAGAATGTGTATGTAAAAGTGCGCCGACTAAAACACCGGCTACTAAACCGAAAAAGATGTGCCAATTTCTTTTAAAACCTAAACCAAGGGCAATTAGCACTTGCATGTGTAGTTTCATTCGATAAATCCTCTCATATCATAACCAATAATTACTCAATTATTGTACTAAATTATATTAAATATTTCAAGTAAAATATGGGCTTACACAACGATTAAATCTCTACTTTCATCTAAAACTTTTACTAAAGCTGATAAATGAGCCATCAACGTTTTGAATTGTGAAATAGTAAGACTTTGAGCACCATCAGAATATGCTTTATCAGGATTGTTGTGTACTTCTACCATTAAACCATGAGCTCCAGCAACTATTGAAGCTTTTGACATTGGTTCAATTAAATATCTTTTTCCTGTAGCATGGCTTGGATCAACTATTATTGGCAAATGAGAATATTTTTTAATAACTGGAACTGCAGCTAAATCTAATGTATTGCGAGTATAGTTAGAATCAAACCCTTTAATACCTCTTTCACATAATATTACATTTTCATTTCCGTTATACATAATGTGTTCTGCTGCCAATAAAAATTCTCTAATACCAGCAGAAGGCCCACGTTTTAGCATTACAGGTTTATTTGTTTTTCCAATTGCTTTCAATAGTTTAAAGTTTTGCATATTTCTAGCACCTACTTGAACTATATCTGCATATTCACAAATTAATGGCAAATCTAATGTATCCATTACTTCTGTTATTACCAATAATCCAGTTTTATCTGCTGCATCTCTTAAATAACGAAGACCTTTTTCTTCTAAACCTTGGAAATCATAAGGAGATGTTCTTGGCTTAAATGCACCTCCTCTTAAAATTTCTGCTCCAGATTCTTTTACGGCTGTTGCTATCTCTAATAGCGCATCAAAATCATCTTCTACACTACAAGGTCCTGCCATAACTACAGGCTTATTATTACCACCAATTTTCACCCCATTAGTAAACTCTATTACTGTATCTTCTTTTTTACTTTCTCTGCTTGCTAGTTTAAAAGGTTCTTGAATAAGTTTTACTTCTCTTACACCATCAAAAGAATTTATTGAATGAGGTTGTACTAAACGTTTATCTCCTATTGCGGCTATAACTGTAAATACTTCTCCATAGTTGATATTTATTCTAAAATCATTATCTTCTAAATGCTTAACTACATTGTTAATTTGAGCTTCTGTTGCTCCTGGTTCCATAATTATTATCATACTAAATTCTCCTTATGTAATTTATTATAAATGTTGATTAATTCTTTGCAAATTTATTTGATATAATCTAATTATGGAAAATGAAATTTATTTTTTAGGACCTAAAACATCTTATACTGATTTTGCTAAAGAGCAATTTATAAAAAGTTTTAATCTTAATGGTTATATTGAAAAACCAATGAGAACAATCACTGCTGTTATTTCAGAAATAAATAATTGGAATAATAAAAAAAATCTTGCAGTACTACCTATTGAAAATTCTATTGAAGGAACTGTAAAAGAAACTATTGATAATTTATCAAGAATAAAAGATTCTGAAATAAAAATTTTAGGAGAAACTGTTGTTTCTATTGAACACTGCTTAATTACATATGCAAAAAATTTCTCACAAATAAAAAAAATCATTTCACACCCTCAAGCGTTATCACAATGCTACGATTATATTTATACCAAATTTCAAGATAATATTACACTTGAATCAGAATCTTCAACTGCAAATGCAGTAAAATCTTTATCTCCAGAAATAACAGAAATTGCAGCAATTGGAAATAAATTCTCAGCAAATTATTATAATAAACCAATGCTAGATACAAATATAAATGATGAAAAATTTAATCAAACAAGATTTATTCTAATCGGTTATCCTGAAAAACAAAAAATCTCAAATAATGACAAAACAAGCATAACTTTTTCAACAGAAAATAAATCTGGTACATTGTGTGATATTCTTACAATATTAAAAAATAATAATATTAATATGACATATATATCATCAAGACCATCTAGAAAATCATTAGGAGAATATACTTTTTATATTGATTTTGATGGACATATATTAGAAGACAAAATTTCAAAAACAATGTTTCAAGTATTACAACACGTTAAAACATTTAAACATCTTGGATCTTACCCTAAATATTATGATTAAATATTGCAATTTCCGAAAAAAAAGATATAATGGCTATTATAGATATTTATAATATCAATGTCACTAATATTTAGGAGAAACAGTATGTACCAAGATGAAACACTTATTTGTGAGGACTGTGGTAAAGAATTTATCTTTAGTGCAGGTGAACAAGAATTTTATGCTGAAAAAGGACTTACAAATAAGCCCAAAAGATGCCCAGATTGTAGAAAAGCTAGAAGACAAAAGAACAGAAGAAAGATGTATGATGCTGTTTGTTCTAAATGTGGAGCACAAACTCAAGTTCCATTCAGACCAATTCCTGGTAGAGAAGTATTATGCAAAAATTGTTTCGAAGCACAAAAAGCAAACGCTTAATTAAAAAAATGCAAAAGAAACGCCCAAGTTAAATCTTGGGCGTTTCTTTTTCTTATCCATATTTTAATTGCTTAACAAGTAAATGATGCACAACTCATACCTCCTCCACCTCCGGAGAATGAAACTGCACCACCTGAGAATGATGAAACACTACTACTTGTTGAAACCCCAGAAATATTTGGAGATCCAATATATGCAACAGAACCTGCTGTTTCACAAGATGCACCTTCTGCAATTGAAGCATACTGAGTATAATCAATTACTACAGGTGACGAAAATTCACAACTATCATAAGTTATATTTTGATTAAATAATGAAGAATCTTGTCCTATTATTAAACTAGGGTAATTTGCAACTGTACCTGCTGATTCAGAATCATTATTATAAGACATTTGAGTTAAACTACCAAATGTTTGTTCGCCAGATTTATAATGCGAAGTAAATCCAAGTGCCATTTTAACATCCTCTCATCTTTACATTATAAATAAAGTATTTTTTTATAATTTAATTTCAAATATTAAAATTTATGTTACAACTCTTAATATTTATTTTCGTCATTTCGATGAAGCCAGCTATAAAATCTAGTATTTTCATACCAATAACAATATTTATCAGCAATAGGCTCTATTAGTACAAATAATGCAGCTAATATTTTTAAAGAAATACCACCTAAATGAATTACACCCATTGCAACAACATAAACCATCAAAATATATGCTAATTTTCCACCTAATAAAGACGAAATTCCAACCCAATGTTCACATATATAAACAGAAATCAAACACCCTAATATTAATGCAATAATTTTTCTCATATTATACCCTCATAATATAAAAACCGTGCCACTACCTATCGGCAAATAAAAATACTTCCTTAGAATTTATTATCTCCTCCTTAATAATATAATACCCGTAAAGGTTGCCTTAGTGCTGCTGTGTTTCCACCCTGACACGGTTCGACATTTTACGCCACTATATATTAAATTATCATCAATAATACATCCCTTAGATAGCACTCCTACAAGCCTCACAGTAGGCCCTGCACCCCGCTAAGCGTTCGGGTCGAGAGGTCCGCTATGTCCCCGTGGAGCACGGTCTTTTTTATTTTAGCATAAATTATTTTAAGAGCAAAGATTCTTTAATTTTTTTTGCAGGATAATACTCCGGCAAAATCTCTAAACATTTTTCTATTGATAAAAGAGCCTTTTTAAATTCTTTATTATGAATATAATATTGGCAATACATAAAGTGCAATTCCGGATCATTATATGTAGCATCTTTAGCTTTATCCAAATAGACTTTTGCACTTTCAAATAAGCTATTATTCATAAGAACTCTTGATATAAATTTATACGTTTCACAATTTACAGAATATAATAAATCTGCACCTCCAAGAATATATGCAACAAAATCTTTTTGTTTTGCCATTAAAAGTAAATTTATATCGATTTCTAAAAAATTTCTTATTTGAAAATACGTTGGTAAAATTTCAACATAACCTTGCATAAAAGGAATTAGTTTAATTGCCCAATCTGCTCTTATAGAATCATTCTTTTTTAACTCAATTAATGCCTCTGAAAGTTTTCCATCAAGAATAAGGCTATAACCATACTCTAAACTATAACCATTTGATTTAAAATAAGTTGCACAATCAGTTGTTATTCCTGATTCTAATTGTCTTTTAGCATCATTATAATTTATCATTATTATTTTGCTTTTTTACAAATACTCTTGTTTTATGTTCTGTTTTAGGAGAATCTTTAACTATTATTTCTTCATCAGTAACTGCTGATTTTATTTGTGTATTTAGTTTTACATCCTTCTTAGTAAGTAATTCTGATGCTTGATCTAATAAAGCAGGAGAAGATTCTTGCCCCATCAAGTTTGCCAATTTAATTTGAACATATATTTCTTCACGATAAATTTTAAAACTTTTTGGTGCTTGTATCGCAACTTTACAAGAACCATTACGAGATTCTACTATTGTTATCTCTATATCATCATTTATCATGATTTTTTGACCATTTTTTCGCGTAATTATTAACATTTGATAATCCTTTATCTTTTAATTTAATCCTTAAATAATGGGAAATTCACATCGTAACCGGAGCCAGATAAAATAATTTGACCGGCAGTTTTTTGAGCCGAATTTAATACGACTGGAGCCAACAAATTAACTCTTGTCCCTCGTGGATTACTATTTGGAATTGCTGCTACATTTAAAACCAAAATATCATCAGTTGATTCTATTTTTAGCTTTTCTACAGCAGAATCAGGTATATCAATTACATAATCAAAATCAAAATATACTGCAGATGTCATTACAAATGCTAACTCTGGAGTCTTTAATGATTGCATCCATTTAAAAGGAGAATCTTCACCATGATCAATAATAACAAATTTATCTTCATCCTCATAACCTATCATTGGTAATACGAATGTAAAAATTGCGTCATCATTAACCTCAATTTCTCCAAATCGTGTTGTACTAATTTTCATTTTTTTCCCTTTTTTAACTTATCCTATATATTTTTAATCTATTTATTATCAGATGATGAAAAATCAAAATTTGGCATCATCTGAGACATCATCATTGTTTGTATGAACTGTTGATTCGCAGCAGGATTACTATTACCATCTTGATTCATCATAAACGGTAACATATTCATCATATTCATACCACCCATACTATTATTGTTATTTCCATTCATTCCCATCATAAGGTATGCTGGATTATTCATTTGCTGAGTCAATTGTTGCATATACATTTTCGCCATCATATCTTGATTTTTCTTTGCACTATCAGCAGATTGTTGTTGGGTTTGTATTTGAGATGAATTATTCCCATTCCATAAACCTGCTTTTTTTAGAGTCATTATTGCAGCGCCAATTTCTGCATTTGATGGCTGTTTTACATCTTTTTTTACTTCTTCTTTTTTAGGTTGTTGTGAAATTATTTTTTTATCTGCAGGTGATTCTTCTTTTTTTATTTCTGGAGTTATAAATCTTTCAGCTTTTGAGTTATTGCTAATACATAGTTGAGCATCCATGCCAGTAAAACCAGATGTACCTAAACAATCTTTTGCAGCTTTCGCCATGCTTTTTAAAGATTTATCAGTAGATAAAGATATTACTTTATCATAATTTTTTATAGCTAAGTCTCGTTTATGAGTTTTTGCATAACATAGACCTAAATAATAATATGCTACAGGATATGAAGAATCTTGAGAGATTATAGTATCAAGATTTTTAATACATTCAGCATAATCACCTTTTTTATATAAGGAAATTGCATCTGAAATCTTTTCCTCTGTCATTGCATTTGCAAAAACAGAAGACGATAATAATATTAAAGTAGTTAATGTTAGCAAAACCCGTTTCATATTCTATTCTTTAATGATTTTTTAATATTAATCAACAAATAGATTATACGGCATTTTGTATAAACATTCCTACCTTAAATGTAGGATATTATTACTATACATTAAAACGAAAATGAGCTAAATCACCATCTTGCATTACATAATCTTTACCTTCAAGGCGAGTTACCCCTTTTTCTTTGCAAGCTGTATATGAACCTAATTCTTTAAAATCCTTGTATGGAGTAATTTCTGCTCTTATAAAACCTTTTTCAAAATCAGTATGAATAACACCTGCAGCTTGAGGGGCTTTCGTTCCTTTTGTAATAGTCCATGCCCTAACTTCCTTTTCTCCAGCTGTTATATATGTTATTAAATTTAGTAATGAATATACTGATTTAATCATTTTATTAATACCACTATCTTCAACTCCTAAATCTGCAAGATATTCTTTTGCCTCATCAGGTCCTAATTCAACAAGTTCTTCTTCTATCTTGGCAGAAATTATAACCATTTCTGCGCCATGTGATTTTGCATAATCTCCAACTAGCTGTGTATATTTATTCCCGTCTTTCATATCATTTTCAGACACGTTTGCGCAATAAATAACAGGTTTTACTGACATTAAGTTAAGATTTTTAAGTACATTCATTTCATCATCATCGAAATGTTCCTCAGGTTTTATAAAAGAACCTTCTGACAATAAATCTGTAACTTTTTTAAGTACTTTATCTTCTAATACGGCTTCTTTATCACCTGATTTTACAACTTTTAAAATTCTTGCTTGACGTTTCTCAATAGATGCTAAATCAGCAAGAATTAATTCAGTATTAATTACTTCAATATCAGAAATAGGATCAACCTTACCATCAACATGGATAGTATTTTCGTCATCAAAACATCTTACAACTTGAATTATTGCATCAACTTCTCTTATATTATGTAAAAATTGATTTCCTAAACCTTCGCCTTTACTTGCACCTTTAACAAGTCCTGCAATATCAACAAACTCAATAGCTGTTGGAATAACTTCTTCTGTTTTGCATAACTTTGCTAAAATATCTAAACGTTCATCTGGAACTGTTACAACACCTACATTAGGTTCTATTGTACAAAATGGGTAATTTGCACTTTGAGCATTTTTAGATGCCGTTAATGCGTTAAATAAAGTTGATTTTCCTACATTTGGTAATCCTACAATTCCAGCTCTTAACATTTATATATTCCTCATTCCTTCTAATATTGCAACTCCTGAACTTGTCCCTAAACGGCTTGCTCCAGCTTCAACTAGAGCCTTTGCTTTTTCAGCATCTCGAATACCACCTGAAGCTTTAACTTTTAGACCATGCCCAGATACTATATCGTACATTATTTTTACATCTTCTACTTTTGCACCAACACCATTTTTAACAAAACCTGTTGATGTCTTTACTAAATCAGCTTTTGCTTCTATACATATTTCACAAGCTTTTTTTATTTCATCTTTTGTTAATAAATCTGTTTCTAGTATTACTTTTAAGATATTATTAGGACAAGCATTACGTACTGCTTCAATATCAGATTTTACATATTCATAATCTTCATCTTTCATCTTTGAAACATTAAGTACCATATCAATTTCATCTGCACCATCTTTAACAGCTTTTTGAGTTTCATACGCTTTAACTTCAGAACAATTTGCTCCTAAAGGGAAACCAACTACTGTTACAACTTTAACTCCAGAATCTTTCAAATTTTCTTTTGCTAAAGACACAAAGCATGGGTTCACACAAACACCACAAAAAGCATGCTCTTTAGCTTCCATAAATAGTTTTAATAATTCAGCCTTTGTAGCATCTTGTTTTAATAAAGTATGTTCTATATATTCATTGATATTATGCATATTATAAGCTCCTTACTTTGTATGATAATAATATCATAAATACAAATAGTTAACTAATTGACAAAATCATTATTTGCAACTAATAATATTTATTAGCATTTTTGTTTTGTAACAAATTGTATACAAACTAGCAAAAAAATTTAATTTACTGCTTTATATAAGAGGACAGAAAATTAATAAATTGTAAAAGAAAGTATAAATAACGAAAGATAGGTTCAACATGAGTGAAATAAATAACAATGGTTTCAATCCTAATAAAGAAATAAAGATGCCACAACCTACATCTTTAAATAACTCAAATATTAATGCAAAAAATAATAATATTACTGAAAAGCAACAAACAGATGCATCAGCTCCTGTTTCTGAAGCTTTAGGAAAATCTATGGTAAAAGTTGATAACCATGATGCTGATATGCAACGTTTATTAAAAAACCCTCAATTAGCTGAAGTATCAGATAAAATGTTTAATGCAGCATGTCGTGCAGGTCTTTCTTATCCTGAAGCTGCAACATTTGCAACTACAGAAGCATAGAGTTATAATAAACACGTTAAAGATTTTTAAAACGCCCTTTATAGAGGGCGTATTTATTGGGAGAGAGTTATGAAGAAAAAAGTTTTTACAATAGGAAGTGCCACAATGGATGTATTTGTAGAATGCGATTCTGCAAACATACTATCTGTTTGTTCCAAAGATAGTAGTTCTAATTACATGAGCTATCCATATGGCGCAAAACTTGATATGTCAAACTTTTCATCAAAAGTTGGTGGTGGAGGAGTTAATACTGCCATGAACTTTGCTAACTTAGGCTTTGAAACAACTGCAATATTTAAAATTGGTGATGATATATACTCACAAGGAATTTTAGAAAGTTTTAAAAATAGTAGTGTAAAAACTGATTGTATTATTCAAGATAAAACAATTAGTACAGGTTTTTCAATTATTCTTGTAAGTTTTCAAGGGGATAGAACCGTTTTAGCAAATAGAGGTGCTAATGCATTAATTAAGCTTGAAGATATTAATTTTGAAAAATTAAAAGATGCTGATTGGTTATATATTGCACCTTTAAATGGAGAATCTAATAAAGTATTAGAACCTCTCGTTAATTTTGCAAAAGAAAACGATATTAAAGTTTGTTTTAATGCTGGTACAACAAGCATCAAACAAGGATTTGAATACATGAAAAAGATTTTATCAACGGCTGATGTTGTTGTTATGAATAAAGAAGAAGCATCAATGTGTAGTGGGATAAAAGTTAGACCAGATACAAAAACTGAACACTATTCAGATGCTATAATCCACCCTGATATAAAACAAATGTTGAAAAAACTAAAAATCAAAGATTATCAAGTTGTTGTTATAACAGATGGAGGTAATGGTGCATACGCATACGATGGAAAAGATTTTTATTATTGTCCAGTATTTCAATCTCCTGTTATTTCAACATTAGGTGCTGGAGATGCTTTTGCTTCTACATTTTTTGCTTCATTAAGAGAAACTAATTTTGATATAAGCCAATCACTGATGTATGCATCTGTAGAATCTAGTTCTGTTGTGTCAAAATTCGGAGCGACAGAAGGATTAATTACTTTTGATGAAATTAAATGTATATTAAATGATAATAGTGATTATAGATGTATTAAAGTAAAAGAATAATGCCTATATTTTCACCACAAATGTTTAATAATTATAAGGAATGTCCGGCTAAATATTATTTTAAATATATAAAAAACATAAATATTCCACAGCTGGATAATACATTTGTCTTAGGGAAAAACATACATGCTTTAGCTTCCTATTACTTAAAAGGGCAAGATATTTCATTATTTACATTATCCGAAAAAGAACAAAAAATGTGGGATATATTAATAAATACGAAATATTTTAAGTATAAAACTGAACAAGTAGAAGCAAATATTTCCTGTAAGATTGATAACATATGGATAGGTGGTAGAATTGACGCTTTAGTAAAAAACGAAAATAATGAATATTATATTTTAGATTATAAAACAGGGGGAATTCCTGATAATGCAGAGTTTGATTATCAAACAATAATATATTTATTATGTTGTGATAATCTAATTAAAGATTATGATAGTTTAAGTTTTGTTTATCTAAATGTAAAAACTGGTGAAGAGAAAAATATTAAACTTACAGAACAATTAAAAAATAAATATATAGAAAAAATAACAGAAATTTATAATAATATTCAAAAACTTTATCAACCAACAATAATAAAAAATGAGAAGTGTAAACAATGTACATATCAAAAAATTTGTGTTTAAAAATATTACAAATTTGACCTCATAATAAAGATTATTTAATATTAAAAGTGAGAAGTTAAATAATTTTGGGGAGATTAATTAATAAAATGAGTGGATATAGTTTTGAGCTAATCACAGGACCAATGAGCTGTGGAAAGACTGAGGAATTGTTAAGAAGAATTCGCAGATGCGTAATTGCAAAGAAAAAAATTAAAGTATTTTCTCCTCAAATTGACACAAGAGCAAATGGAGATTATATTGAATCAAGAAACGGATTATGGGCTGATGCAATAAAAATAGAACACTCTATTCAAATAATGTCGAATGTAAAACCAGAAGACGAAGTTATTGCAATAGATGAACTACAATTTTTTGATTCAAACATAGTTAAAGTTATATCAACATTAATGAAAGAAGGTAAAAAAGTTATAGGTACAGGTTTAGAGCTAGACTTTAAATCTGAACCATTTGGTTCAATGCCACAATTAATGTGTATTGCTACAAAAATTGATAAACTACAAGCTGTATGTATGAAATGTGGTTGTGAACATGCAACAAGGACTCAACGTTTAATAAACGGAGAGCCTGCTGACAAAAGTTCACCACTTATTATGATTGGTGGTGATGAGACTTATGAAGCACGATGCGTTAAGTGTTACGAACTGCCTGATAAGAATGGCGATAAACCACGTAACAACTTAAAAATATTAAATTTTATCCACAAATAAACACTACATATTTCGTAAGGTTTTGTGTCCTTCTATTATGCTTGGAAGCATAATTATTGAAATGTAGAATACAAATGCGAAAAGTAATAAATCTACCATTGAGTACACCTCGTTTTCAATCCTTACATTATTTACTTTCCACATTTCTGATATTTTATAACATTTTTAAAGAAAATTGATACAAAACGAAATAGAGACTTTTATACACTTAATTAATTTATCTAATATTTACACTATTTAAAATTCCTAGAACCATTTCTCCTCTGAAATTTCTTGAAGTTGACAATAAGGTTGTTGTTGCATTTTGTAGTATTTGATACCTTATAAAATTCGATGATTCTTCTGCTATATCTGCATCTTTTATTGTTGATAACGATGATATTAGATTATTCATTTTTATTGATTGAGCATCTGATATACTTTCTAATCTATTTATTGTTGTTCCTAATGATACTAATTGTTCTTGAACAGTTTTCATCAATTCATCAATAGCATCTAAGGACTTCCTTGCTTTATCACTATCACTAAAATCAACACTAAAATCAAATATATCAAAACCTATACTTGTGGTTATCATACTTGATTGGCTACTATCTATATCTACTTTTAAGGTTAATTCAAAAGGCTTAAAGACTTGGAGTAATACATTATTATATATTGTATTTACACCATTATCACGCAATATATTTCTATCGCCATCATTTCCATCTATATTATTTTCATTTCCTCCTTTTACAACAAATAAATCGTTTGATGCGCCCCCTGTTATTATATTTCTATCTCCCTGAATTGTTACATCATCTACTCCGGAACCTCCATTATATTCATTTTCATTTCCATTAACAGTAACTTCATTTGAACCTCCTGTTAATGTTACTTCATTCCTATCACCTTGGATTATTAATGAATCATTACCATTCCGGCCACTTAAAATATTATCTGTACCATTAATCACATATTCATTATTTCCACCTAATGAACTAACATTATTACCTTCGCCATATATATTATATTTACTGTTGTTATTACCTCCTTGAACGATATTATTTTTACCATCTACACCTATTGTATTTTTACCGTTACCAACACTTATTGCGTTACCATCACCTATTGCTGATATACGATTATCACCATTTCCTCCGGTTATTGTATTATTTGAACCATTCAATAGCAAGTTATTATTTCCACTTGATAAATCTATTGTATTACCGGAACCTGTTCCACTTACTTGATCATTTCCTATTCCTGTTTGAATATTTGTATTATTATCACTATTTATATTTATAATATCATCATCTTCACCACCATTTATTTCTTTATTAGTAGTGGCATTTAATGTTATTGTATCTTTTCCATTTCCTCCTAATAAAGAGTTGTTTGTACTATTTGATATTAATATATCATTACCATCATTTCCGTTTACTTGGTTATTTGTGCCACTTTCTATAGTAATTTTATCATTTTCTTGACTACCATTTACTATATTATTATCACCACGAACTAATAAATTCATTGCTGTATCTGTTGTTATTGTAAAATTTGAACCTGTTACTGTTACTTCTCCGGTCTGTGGATTATATGAATATTTCAAACTATTTGATGCAACCGGACTACTTAAGGTTGTAGTATTTTTTATCACATATTTCTTTCCATCTATAATAAAGAACTTTTCTTCGCCGACATAGGTAAAATTCAATATCCCACTATTTGGGTCATTTGTTACGTTGATTATGTTTGCAGTACCACCCGAATTATCTACATAGAAATTATCACCGGTGCCTCCATCCATTAAATTGTTTCCTGTTCCATCTATTACAAAATAATCATCTCCTCCTGCTCCAGATACGGTATTATTATTTCCTTTTACGTAAAATGTGTCATTACCAGTTGATCCAGTAATGTTTGCATTATTACAGTTAATATTATAGATGTTATTTCCTCCTTCATCTGTTACATTAGCTGTAACATTTATATTAAAGGTATCATTCCCAGTACCTCCATTAAATGTTGTATTTGTAGCAGCTCCATTAATTGTAATCGTATCATCACCAGCTTCTCCATATACATGATTATAACCAGCATTAACAATTATATTATCATTTCCATCTCCTGCATGTACATTAGTATCAAGTCCTTGCATAGTTATAGTATCATCTCCACCTTTCGTCTGAAGACTAGAACCACCCAAACCTGATACATACCAATTAACAGTATCATTTAAATCACCTGTATATACTGTATTAGCATAACCATAAACATTTAACTTGTGTTCTTTATCATTTTGACCAGTTATAGTTAAATAATGTCCACTCAAAGAAATCATATCATTAACCGGATTATATGAATATAATAGGACATTATCTCTTCCCTTATTATTCTTTACAGTATAATTAATTCCATTTATTGTAACTGTTTTTGTTTGGCCTGTTGTTAATGTTACAGCTTGAGCATTATCACTAGAACCAAAACCTGATATCATTGTATTCGTTCCACTATTGGTTATTGTATTATTACCTGTTCCTCCATATATACTTGCATTAGTAGTCCCTGATACTTTTAATACATCATCTCCATCTCCGGCATTTACATGAACATAACTTCCCCCGGTAATTGTTATATTATCATTCCCAGAATCACCTGCAATATAGACTTCTGAAGCTGAAGAAGTTATAACATCATCTCCATCACCACCATAAACACTATTCCAACGCCCAGTATTTGTAATTGTATCATTTCCTCCTAAACCATAAATGGCTACTCTTTGAGCAGACGAATATATTGTATCATCTAAATTACCACCATAAAAAGTTAAACTACTTGCAATTATTTTAACATTATGAGCTTTATTAACATCACCTTTGACTGTAAATTGACCGTTTAAAAAATTAATTGTTTGCCCATCAATTGAATAATACAATGATTGAGAATATGTTAATTTATTTGTAATAGTATAATCTATACCATTTATATTAACGGTCTTGGTTTCAGATGCATTAAAAAGTTCTACAAATGCATTTGCCCCAACTACATTTACTTTTATTGTATTTGTTCCCCTATCTTGAGTAACCGTATTAGTGCCAGTTCCACCATCTATTACAATATTAGACCCTCCTCTTATATCAAATGTATCATCACCTTCTCCTCCTAAATATTTACCATTACCACTATTAATAATAAATGTATCATTACCTGCATCTCCTGTAACAGGCTGAGATACGCTGACTCCTGTTGTAGTAATTATATCATCACCTTCTCCTCCAGAAATTGTACCTTGCTCTTTTGACACAGTAATAATATCATCTCCATCTTGACCATATATATTATTGTATGATGATGTCATAGTAATTTCATCATTACCAGCTCCTCCATATATATAATTAGGTGTTGAAGTAGAGCCTTCATTTCTAAATTTATCATCTAAGTCTCCACCATATACATAATTATTCCTACCACTAATTATAATATTATGAGCAACATCTGATTGACCTCGAATCTCAAAACTGTTACCGATAAACATTACTTCACCAGTTGTAGTATCCTTTGTATATGATATTGACTGAGAGATACTTAACCGGTTCTTAATCGTATATTGAACCCCATCTATTGTTATTACTTTAGTCTCGTTCCCTGCAAAATCCTCGGCTCCTGAAATATCTGCCGATAATGGAGCTGCTGTTGTTGTTGCCAATATGTTTGGAGAAGCATTAGCCCTTATGGATGATGATAATTCCTTTATCTCATCATCCACTGAAGCTAATACTGAGGTAAATGATATCGGACTAGATGATATGCTATCACTTTGTTCATCTAGAATGTTGGTTGATATACTATCATTATTTATTTGTACTTGTGAATTTGATATTCCTATTCTACTCCGAGTAGGAGATATACTTGTTGTTACGGCACCACCTGTTGGATTAGAGGATTCAAATAAATTTATTCCATTAAACTCTGTTGTATTTTTTATCTGTTCTATTTGAGCTATTATCTCATCTGCTTCAGCCTGCAAAGCATTTCGAGAATCATCTCCATATACGTCATTACCAGCCTGCTCTGCTAAATCCCGAAGACGTTGCAATAAATCCATTATATTATCTAATGAACCCTCTGCTGTTTTTAATAATGCCAATCCCTCCTCTACATTTTGCTGTACCATTATCATTGAAGATATCTTACTTGATAAACTACTTGCAATTGAAAAACCTGCTGCATCATCCTTTGCATGATTTATTTTATAGCCACTTGTCATATTCTCTATTGACTTATTTAAACCAATAGTATTTTGCTCTAATGTATTTTGCAATACTAATGCCCCTATGTCGGTACCAATACTTATCATTTAGTACCTCCTATGGATAAAAGCTTTACTTTGCAAAGTGAAAATTTTGAAGTAAAAGTAAATGGATTATTCGGAAAGAATAAATTGAAATCCACAAATTGATTTTTAGATAAACCTAAAAATATTTGAGGTTTCATAACGAATAAAATCTTAATATTCTGCTGGATAAATCCCGTAGAATAATAAAGTCTAATCCATGCCCTCGAAACCCTTGTTAATAGGCTATTATACCCCCCCCCCCGAAAACGCAAACCAAGTCATAGCAAGCCTTTTCAGGTTTACATGTAAAACAATATTTGTAATTCAATCCTTTTGAATTTAACAAAATCTTATACCTAGGTCCTATTTGTGATAGTTTATACATTACAATTATAGATTATTTATATAACTTATACAACAAATTTTTACAAAATTTTACATAAAAAGAGGGTGACAACTCACCCTCTTAATTATCATATATAATCTTACTATTTTTTTTGTGATTTATCTGCTAATTCACTATCCAATCTTAAAAATACAGGATGGATTTCTGATTTATCAATCAAATGTCCTGTTTTTATATTATCAGCTTTTAAATCTTGAAGTTTTGTTCCTATATCATAAGATAATTGACTGGCCATATCTTTAGCAATATTAGGACAATATGGATATATCAAACTTGATACTATACACATTACATCTAACACTGTTGTTAGAACTTGACCACATTTATCCATTTCGCCATTTTTAGCTAATGCCCAAGGTTCTGAATCTGTAATATATTTATTTGCAGAATCTACAAGCTGCATTATCTTTTGTGCAGCTTCTTGGATTTCATAGTAATCAAAATGATGCATAACGTCTTTTATTGTTTGTTCTGCTTGTTTTGATAATTCTGTTTCTACCTTAAATTCAGGTTTAATATCTACATCAAAGTATTTTACTAACATTGATAAAGTTCTATTTAATAAATTACCCATTGAATTTGCTAAATGAGCGTTAACTTTTTCTTTAAAATCTTCATCAGAATAGTTACCGTCTTTACCACAAGGAGCTGCTGATGCCATATAATATCTAAATGCATCAGGAATTGGTAAATCAAAGCTCTCAAGAACTGATGTTGGAGATATTACATTACCTAATGATTTAGACATTTTAGTTTCGTCAATTGTAATCCAGCCATGGGCCAATATATGTTTAGGTAATGGTAAATCTAAAGCCATTAATATTGCTAACCAATAAATACTGTGGAATTTTAGAATATCTTTACCAATAACTTGAACATCTGCTGGCCATAATTTATTAAATTGTTCGCTTGAACCATCAGGATCATAACCAATTGCTGTAATATAGTTTGAAAGAGCATCTATCCAAACATATATAACTTGTTCATCATCATCTAATACATCAATTCCCCAAGATACATTTGATTTTGCTCTTGATACTGAGATATCTTCAATATTTTCTAATTGATTTAATACTTCATTTGCTCTGAATGCTGGAACTATAAAATCTGGATTTTGTTTTATATGTTTTATAATTGCATCTTTGTATTTTGATAATTTGAAGAAATAATTCTCTTCTGAAACGACTTCAGGTTTTTTCAAGTGATCAGGACATAATCCATCTTCCGTTAAATCTTTTTCATTTAAGAAAGCCTCACAACCACTACAATATAAACCAGTATATGAATGTTTATAAATATCTCCTTTTTCGACAAGTTTTTTAAATATTTTTTGAACAACTTTTTCATGATAATCATCAGTTGTTCTTACAAAATGATTATAATTAACGTCTAATGCTTTCCAGGCGTCTTTAAACTGTTGAGCATTCTGATCACAAAGTTCCTTTGGTGTAATACCTCTTTCGGCTGCAGTTTTTTGAATCTTTATACCGTGTTCGTCTGTTCCTGTTAAGAAAAATGCATTCTCACAACGTTGTGTATAATGTCTAAAAATAACATCTGTTAAAATCTTTTCATAAGCGTGTCCTATATGAGGAGCACCATTTACATAATCAATTGCAGTTGTAGTATAAAATTTATCCATAATTATAATCCCTTCTTTATGAAGTTATTATATCATAGACAAACTATGCAGTAATACTGAATTTTTGATTGTTTTTTAAAGCATTGTAATTAGCAACAACTTTTCTTGAATATGCACTTGATGAAGCTCCTGATTTTCTTGCACCATAAATACCCATGTTATAACCCATTGATGCTTTATTCATATCACCATCAAATTCTTTTAAACATTGCGCTAAGTATCTACAACCCTTGTCTAAATTTTCATCAACATTAAGAACTTTTCCATTATATCTTGCATTTAATTGCATCAATCCATAATCATTTGTAGATGATACTGCATTTGGATTAAATCCTGATTCTACAGCTATTGTAGCTTTTACATAGTTTGGATCTATACCATATTTATTTGCATATTGTAAAATTTTATCATCATACGCATTTGAAAATCCATTTGCAGTGCCTACAGAGGTATAATTACCTTTGCTAAAGCCTGAAGTTGATTGAACGTATGCTGTTTCAGTAAAATTAAAACTATTTTGATTATTATTTTGTTCTTCTGTCTCTTTTTCAAATACAGAACCATCTAAATTATATGTTTGTCCTTTAAATATAAATGTATCACCTGAAATTGATTCTACAGCTGATTCATATAAGCCTTTTTCTCTACCTGCATTTATTACTTTATCATCATTGCCACCATTTTCTTTTGAATCACACATAGTAGCAATTGTTTTTTTTATTCCATCTAAAGTAGCTATTTTTAATAAACTCATAATAATTCCCCGTAATTATATAAAGTTATTTTATGAGTTTGAATTGCTTTTTATATTAAGAATTATTAATAAATTCCATTTAATACATTCATTGCATTTTCTTCAGCTTTACTAGCTTTTGCAATTGCGACATCTACTTTTGATCGATCGGCCTCTTGATTTGACTTTATTGTTGGGGCTGAATCTGAAGGGATATAAGTTCTATCTTCATTATCATAAGGGCTTACTATTCCTTCTATTTCACATTTTTCTGATGGAATATATCTTTCTTCGGGCTGATTAATTACATGATCGCCTGATAATTCTCTTTTTATTAAATTATCATAAAGATTTATTCATTTCAAGAAAAAAAGACCAGTTGGTCTAATCTAATTTTTGTT
>CALUWB010000044.1 GCA_944324375.1 Candidatus Gastranaerophilales bacterium
TCATTTAATTTTTTGAAATCTCCAAAATTACCATCTTCGATTCTTAGTATTCTTTGATTTATACGTTTTCTTGTAATACTGTCTAAAGAATTTAACCATTCAATTATCGGAGCTTTACCATTTGGTAAAATTAGATATTCAATTTCATAGTTATGCATAACTATATTGTACTGCATGCAGTACAGTTTTGTCAACAGCGGTTTGGTTTGTAGTTATAAAAGAGTAAGTTTTGTACATAATATAATCTTTTAACTAGGAGTGAACATACTAAAAAAGACACCCGAAGGTGTCTTTAAAATGGCGAGAACGATGCTTCTAGGTTCGAACTTTTAGTTCAAATTTATACAAATAATCTATCCCTCTATAGTAAATTTAAGCAACTTTTAAAGTTAGCCCCAATTCTTTAAGGATTTTAGCCAAAGTTGTAATTTTAGGCTCTTTTTTACCATTTATTATATTGTATAAACTTGTTCTGCTTAAATCTATTTTTTCTGCAAAACCTTGCATTGAATCTTTTGATTTAATAACAAGTTCTAATGCACGATAAAATACATTAAAGTTTCCATCTTCGATATATTGTTCAAAAGCATAACTCAAGTATTCTTTTAAGTCTTCTTGGGTTTCAAATACTTGAACAAAAGCATCATCCATAGACATTGAGTTTTTATAATTAGTCATTGTTTTGTCTCCATATATTTAAATATTCTTTTGCTTTTAATATATCTTTATTTTGTAACTTTTTATCACCAGCATTTAATAATAAAACTACTACATTATTAATTTCTGAATAATAAATCCTATATCCACTGCCATAATTGAAGCGTAATTCAGATAATTCACTATCTATCTTTTTGAAATCTCCAAAATTATCATCTTGTTCGATTCTTGTTTATCTATCTTGAATTCTAATTCTGAAAGGTTTATCAAGAGTTTTTAACCATTCAACAACTGGTGCTTTATTATTTGGGTGTTGGTAAAAAATAATTTCTTTCATAATCATATTGTAAACTAAAGTTTACACAAAATCAAGCTTTTATATTTACTAGTTATTTGTTAAAGTATATCCTACTATACATATAAAAAATAATGCAAAACTTTCTGAAAAAGTAAGGTTTAAACTTACTAAAACATAAGCATGCAACAAAAAAGAGCCTCTGAAAAGGCTCTTGATTTAAATGGCGGGAACGACGAGGCTCGAACTCGCGACCTCATGCGTGACAGGCATGCGCTCTAACCAAACTGAGCTACGCTCCCATATTTAATTATCATCTTTACGACTCTCTGCCGTAAAATTATTGTAGCTTGCTGAAAAAAAAAATGCAAGCATATTTTTTGCACAAGATACTAATTGAATTTTATATTTAAAATATTATTATATAAGTAATTGTTATTATTAAAAGGTGATTTTATGAAATATATATGGTTATATTTTGTTGCTATTATTGCTTCTTTAGGTGGTCTATTATCAGGTTATGATACTGGTATAATATCAGGTGCATTGTTATTTATTAATGATTCATGGCATTTAACTGATTATTTACAAGGTATTTTAGTTAGTTCTGTTCTTATTGGTGCAGTTATTGGGGCAGCTACAAATGGAATACTTGCTGATATTTTTGGAAGAAAAAAGATTATTATTGCAACTGCTATAATTTTTATTATTGGATCAATTGCTTGTGCTTTTGCTCCTAATATTATTATTCTTATTTTATCAAGGATTTTTGTTGGTTTTGCAGTTGGAATTGTTAATTTTGTTGTTCCATTGTATTTATCAGAAGTTTCTCCTAAAAACCTTAGGGGTACTTTAGTTTCTTTATATCAATGTGCAATAACATCAGGTATATTATTTTCATATCTTATTAATGCAATTTTTGCCCATGCTGTGTATAATTGGCGTTGGATGTTATTTGCAGGAGTTGTTCCAGGTTTAGTTTTGCTTATAGGTATGTTATTTCTACACGATACTCCAAGATGGCTTGTTATAAAAGGAAGAGATAATGAGGCTAAAAAAGTTTTAAAAACTATTGAACCTGATATTGATGTAGATAACGAAATTGCTAATATAAGAAAAACTTTACAAGAAAATCAGTCTAATAATAAATTTAAACTTGAAAAATGGATGTTAATGCCTTTTATTGTTGGACTTGGTATTATGTTTGCTCAAATTTGTACGGGAATTAATACTATAATATATTATGCTCCGACAATTTTTAAATTTGCAGGTTTTGATTCTAATATTTCTGCTATATATGTAACCGTTGGAATTGGTGTTGTTAATTTTCTAATGACATTTGTTGCTATATATTTTACTGATAGATTAGGAAGAAAACCTTTATTATATATTGGTTTATCTGGAGTAATGTTAAGTCTGTTATTTTTAGGTTCTGCTTTTGCTTTTTCTTCTATGTTTAATTTTGATTTGAAAATCTTATCAGTGATTAGTTTATTGACTTATATAATATCTTTTGCAATGAGTTTGGGGCCAATTGGTTGGGTTATTGTATCAGAAGTCTTTCCATTAAAAATAAGGGGGCTTGCAATGAGTTTGTGTACTGTTGCAAACTTTGGATTTAATTTCTTTGTAGTTGCTTCATTCCCTGTTTTAATGTACAGATTTGGTGGCGCAATTACTTTCTGGATGTTTGCATTTGTATCTCTATTATGTTTGATTTTTGTTTATTATTTTGTTCCAGAAACAAAGGGAATTTCTCTTGAACAAATTGAATCAAATTGGAAAAATTATGTGAAGCCTAGAGATTTTAAAAATTAAATTTTTTAATCAAGAATGGATAAATTGATGTTATAAATAATCCTATTATTATATGGTTTAAAAATAACATTATTCTTGAATTGAAATCAATATTAAGTAATAAATATAAAATTAATCCACCTAGAATAAAACGGAATATTTTTTTTAATAGGCTACCACTATTGGAATCAAAGTTAATACATCTTTTTTCAATAATCCATCCTCCAAATATCCCAATAATCCACCCTAATCTTGAAAACATTTCTATTTTTACGGATGTTGGATAGTATAGAAGTTTCCCATTTAAATAATCCATTGGATAAGTTTTTAGGTTAACAAATAAAAGAACGAATAAACTAATTAAACTTACTAATGAAAATATTATAATATCTCTATTTTTACCTTTTTCTTCCCATTTTATTAGTTTATAGGATAGTAAAATAATTAGTAAACTAGATAAAAAACCTATAATAACATCTTGTGGAGTATGTACTCCAACATAGTTTCTTGAAAACATAACAAGAAAAATAATTGTAATACATATATATCTTATTAATTTATTTTTCCAAAATATAAAAGCTGTACTTCCCCAAGTCGTTGTTGCACCTGTTGTATGCCCACTAGGAAATGAATAACCTGTAGCTTCTGGAATTGCTTGAGGTAGTGGCTTTATTTGTGAATCTAATATCCAAGGTCTATAAATACATGCACAACATTTTAAAAATACATTAATAATAAATCCAAACATATAATTCCAAAGAATAAACATGCCAGATTTCTTATTTACACACCAATAAATCCCACATATAAATAATATTGGAATAATAACTTCACCAAACATAGTTATTGTAAGGAAAAAGTTATCAAGAATATGTCCTGATATTTCTCTAAAATGTTGTAAATATAATAGATAATCTATTTGCCAGCTAAGCCAATTCATGCGTTATATTATATATTAAAACTTATTATAAAAAAAAGATGGTTTTAAACCATCCTTTTTTAATTTATTTAATAGCTGCTTTAATTCGTTTTTCAACTTTATCTTTACCAAGTATTGCAAGTGTTGCAGTCATATCAGCACCTCTTGTTCTACCTGTAACAGCAGCCCTTATTGCCCACATTGTAACTTTTGGTTTAATACCTTTTTCTTTGAAGAAACCTCTGAAAGCATCAAGTTTTTCGTGTAAGTTTTCTTCTGTGTATTCCCAATCTTTTGATTGTTCTAAGTATTCTTTTAATACTTCTTGTGATGTTTCAGTATCAAGAACTTCAGTTTGAACTTCAGGTTCTATATTAACTGTTTCTCCAAAGAAATAAGTTACAGCATCTGTAATATCAGATAATAATATCAATGGTTCTCTTGTTACTTCAATCATTCTTGTAAATTGTTCATCAGTAAGTTCTGATAAATTATATTTTTCAAGATATGGAAGTAAACGTTTTTTTAGTTCGTCCATTGGTAACATCTTGATATAGTGACTGTTCATCCATTTTAATTTATCATATTCGAAAATTGAATTAGATGAAGAAATTTCGTTGATTCTGAAATCTTCAGCAATTTTGTCAACAGGTTTAATTTCTTCTCCATCAGATGGAGCCCAACCTAATAAAGCTACGAAGTTAATTAATGCTTCTGTTAAGTATCCTTCTTTTACAAAGTCACTAACAGCAGTTGCGCCGTGTCTTTTAGAAAGTTTACTTCTATCAGGTGCTAAAATCATTCCTAAGTGTCCAAATTTTGGAACTTCAGCTCCTAATGCTTCATAAATAAGAATTTGTTTATAAGTATTTGAAATATGGTCTTCTCCACGGATTACGTGTGAAATTTTCATTAACATATCGTCAATTACAACTGCATAGTTGTAAGTTGGAGCACCATTTGATTTTTGTATAACAAAATCTCCTAAAAGGTCAGTATCCATATGTAATTCACCTTTTACAAGATCGTTAAATTTTAATATAGAAGAATCATGGAAAGCTTTTTGAGCTTTTGCAATATTAAATCTGATTGCAGGTTTTCTTCCTTCTGCTCTTAATTTAGCTTTTTCTTCTTCTGTTAAATTTTCACATTTTTTAGAATAAACATAAGGTTTTTTATTTCTAGTTGCTTCTTCTTTTTCTGCTTCAAGTTCTTCAGGTGTACAGAAACATTCATAAGCAAATCCAGAATCTAATAATTGTTGAACATATTTAGGATAAATATCAAATCTTTCAGATTGAGTATATGGTCCATAAGGTCCACCAACATCAGGTCCTTCATCCCAATTTAATCCTAAGGCTTTTAAACTATCAAAAATATTATCAATATATTCTTGGCTAGTTCTTTCTGCATCTGTATCTTCTATTCTTAAAACGAATTTACCGTTATTTTTTTTAGCAAATAAAAAATTAAATAATGCTGTTCTCGCAGTTCCAACATGCAAGTTTCCGCTTGGAGATGGAGCTATTCTTACTCTTACTTCTTCCATTTTTATATCCTTTCATTTATGATTATATTTTCTCACAAAAAAACAAAAGAGGATAGATTATTACTTAAATATAACAACTCCAATTAATGCAAAAATTATTAAAGCAAGATTGTAATGAATAAATGTTGGAACGCAAGTATCCCAAATATGATTATGTTGTCCGTCAATGTTCAAGCCTGATGTTGGGCCAAGAGTTGTATCAGAAGCTGGTGAACCTGCATCTCCTAAAGCTGCTGCAGCTGCTAATAATACAACAGTTTGTGGAATATTGAAACCAATACTTAGACATATAGGTACAAATACAACTGCAAGAATTGGTATTGTACCGAATGATGTTCCTATTCCGATTGTTATTAATAATCCTAATGCTAACATTATAATTGCTGTAACAATATGGCTTGGAGGTAATACAGATGTAACATAAGTTACTAATGATTCTATTCCTCCTGTTGTTTTTAAAACAGTAGCAAAACCAGATGCTACAAGCATAACAAAGGCAACATATCCCATAAGATATATTCCTTCATCCATTAGTTTATCCATTTTAGAATGTTTTATTGCTCCTAGTGAGAAAATTATGCCTAAACCTGTTAAAGCTCCTAATGGAAGAGAATGAGTCCATATTTGTACAACAAATGTTACGACTGCTGCAATTAATGTTATCCAATGATTTTTATTGAATTTCATATCTTCCAGATGTTCTTCAGGTTTATCAATCATTTCATATTTTCGAGGTTTTCTATATGATATAAATAAAGCAATAAATAATGCTACAACCATTCCTAATCCAAGAATCCAAGTTGATTTCCAAATCTCATTTTTAGCAACATTCATTCCATTTTGAATCATATTATCAGCTATTAGGTTATGGAAAATAAGACCAAAACCTGCAGGGATAGTTATATATGGTGTTTTCAACCCAAATGCTAAAAGGCACGCAATAGCTCGTCTATCTATTTGTAATAGATTCATCGTAGGGATTAATGCCGGGATTAATATAGGTATAAATGCTATGTGTATAGGAATAATATTCTGTGATGCCATAGCAATAAGTCCTAGTATTACAAATAAAATCCAAGCACGATTGTTTACAATATCTATTATTTTTTTTGCAATAACATCTGTAAATCCAGTATGGTTCATTGCTGCAGCAAAAGCTCCTAAAAGAATGTAACTTAAGGCCGTTTCAGAGTTGCCACCCATTCCTGAAATAAATGTATTCATAATATTTTCTATATTCATTCCTGATGTTAAACCTGCAAAAATACTTGATATAAGTATTGCAAGAAGTACATTAATTCTGCATAAACATAAAATACAAAGTAAAATAATAGATGTAACAACAGGGTTGAATAATATATGTAAAATCAAGATTTTTTCTCCTGTAATTTTTCAATAATTTCTAACGCTACTTCTTTTTGAAGTTCAAACGGCATAAGTTTTAAATATTCAAAAGCATCAGAGATTTCTTTATCTTCATCATACCAACGTTTGCATAGGTAAATAAAAGCATCTTCTAGTTTATTTTCTTCAATATAAATATTAAAACTATGACTCTTATCCTTAATAAATTCAGCGCATATAAGTTGAATAGATTTATCAGCTTTTTCTAACATACTAACCGCTAAACTAATTGTCGGATCTTCATCATACCAGCGTCGTTTAATGTTGTTCATTTAGACCTCTAAAAAATAGGTTTTCTTTCAATTTGTGTAACTGTACACGTTCCTTCACCTCTAGTTACAAATTGAGCTCTGTTTGTATATGCATTGTTCGCATAAATTTCATTTAGTTTAATTTTTTTTGTTACTTGATTATATGTAACTTGTGTTTCTACAATGGTATTGAAACTTGCCGCTTTATGGTGAAAAACAATTTCTTCTTCTGTAAAAGTTTCAACTTCTAGTGGTAAATTATTTGCATCATAAACTTCAGCTAAAACAGTATCTATTATAAAAAATCTTTCTAATGTTGAACGATTCATAACTTCTTCTGTTGCAGTATTTACTGCTTCAATGTTAAGATTGCATTGTAGGAGATATTGTTCAGCAAAAGCTTGTGATAATGTTGATAAAAATATTAAGCTAAATAATACAAATCTTTTCATATATTAAATGTTATCACAAATTATAAATATTTGTTAAATTTACACTTGTAAAATAATAAACATGTTTTAAAATATATATAGAAGACATAATAAGGATATTAAATATGGTACAATCTATCTCTTCTTCAAACATTGATCCAACAGCAGGAACAAGTGATGTAAAAACAGCTATTGCCGTAAAAATGTTTCAAGAAGTTCAAAAATCACAAGAAATAGCAGGCTCCATTATTCAAGATGTAGCCGAGATATCACAAGATGCAATGAATGCTTGCAAGGCTGAAGGTTGCTAATAGGGATAATAAATTTTTATTATATTACCCCATAGTACCTTTGAATAGTTTTTTAATGAAATCAAGTGGACTGGATTGATTATTCAACTTGTCTTGAATACGTTCATAGTTTTGAATAATATACGGATTTCGTGGGTCAAGAGATTTCAGTTTGTCCATGTAATTAATCATTTCATTATAATCGCCGATTCTTTCTCTGAACTCGGCGAGTTTCTGTAACGCTCTTTTGCTATTAGGATTTAATTCTAATAGTCTTTCATAAAATTCTACAGAATGATTTTTGTCTGTAGTATCTAAAATATCTGCTATTGTTGTTACAAGTTCGATATTTTTGTTATCTAATTGATATGCAATCATATATTCATTCATTGAAACATCTTTATCGCCTTTTAGATTATAAAATTTTGCCCAATTAACGTGTGAAGAAAATTCATCACCTTGTTTTTCATATATTAATGCTTTCATTTGATATGTAACAAGTGAATTGGGTTCAAGTTTATTGTGTTCTTCTACTTCTTCTAATGCTCTATTAAAATCATTTGTTTGGTAATAGTATTGAGCAAGCAAAGAATGAAATTTTGCATTTTTTGAATACTTTGATTTTACTGCTAACATAATGTTAAAGGCTTCATCATTTTTACCCATATCCATTAAACATCTAATTTTTAAAAGTTCGTCTTTTGTTAATTCAATTGCTTTTTGAGGGTCATCTGCTTTTATGTATAATTTTGCAAGTTCTTCATTTATATTGTTATAACCTCTTTCTCTTGCTTTTTCTAATGTGTCAATTGCACTTTCTAAAAAGCCGGTTTTAGAATAAATATTTGCAAGATTAATATAAATATTTTCATTATTGAAATTTGAGTCAATTAGTTTTAAATATTCATCGATTGCTTGATTTTCTTTATTTACTCCATCATAAAGAGTTGCAAGAATATATCTTGCAGCATTTAAGTTATCTTCATTATCTGCTTTTTCGATAGCTTTTTTATAATCGTTTATTGCATGTTCATATTGTTCTTGAATAACATGTAATTCTCCTTTACAAACATAGTATTTATATCTGTTAGTTTCAGAGCATATATCCATAAGTTGTTCATATGCCATTATATTTTTGCTATCTTGTTTTATTAGTTCTGTATAAAATATTTCGGCTTCATCTTTTTTATTAAGTATAGATGCAATATGTCCTAAACGTTCTAATAAATGTACATTTTTAGGATTATTAGCATATATTTTTTTGTATTCTTCGTAAGCTAAATCGTATTGACCATTTTCTTCAAATTGTTCTGCAGATACCATATATAAATCCTCATTTTTAATTATAATTATTTTGTGTTTTTTCTATGCCGTTAGCAAAATAATATTCTATTGCTTCAGCTGATTTTTGTATAACTTTTTTTAAATCGTCTGTTTGTTCTTTTGAAAAATTTTGAAGAACAAAAGCTTCCGATGGTATTGGTGGTTGTGGACCTATCCCAACTTTTAAACGTACAAATTTATTTGTTCCTAAGTGTTGGATAATAGATTTTATTCCATTATGCCCTCCGTCAGAACCTGAGGCTCTAAATCTTATTTTACCCAAATCAAGCGATAAGTCATCATAGACAACTAGTGTATTTTCTATTGGTATTTTATAGTAATCAATGACTGCTCTTAAAGCTTCTCCTGACAAGTTCATATAGGTTGTAGGTTTTATTAAAATGGTGTCATTATTATTAATTCTAACTTTTGTAATTAGTGATTTTAATTTAGAGTTTTCTTTAAAGTTTTCAGAATTATTTATTGCGATATAATCTACAACCATAAATCCTGCATTGTGTCTCGTAAATAAATATTTATCTCCGACATTACCTAAACCGACTATAAGATTCATTTTCATCCTCTAATTTATAAAATAATAATCTCTATATATAAAATTTTAAACCAAATAAAGATTACCGTATTGATTATCCTACTTGTGCTTAACAAAAAGATAAAAATGACAAAAACTAATTGTAGAAAAGAAAGGATAAAATTATGAAAGAAAAAGTGAAACAAAATATAAAACAAAAAAGTTCTGAAAAGTTATCTAATTTTTTGGAAAAAAATGATTTACACAAAAAAGATTTTGCAGAGATGATAGGTGTTACATTGTCTTATGTTTACAATTTAATAGATGATACAATAGCTTTTTCAACTCGAGGAACAACCTTAGAAAGAATAGCTACAGTAATGGAAGTTGAACCGGAAGAATTTGAAGAATATAGAATCCCTCAGGAGCCGATTCTTGTAGATGATTCTGTTGAGTTTTTAAAGGATACTTTGAAGAAAAAGAAAATGAGTGTTGTAAATTTCCTAAAAGCTTTTCCTCGCAAGAAAAGAATAGATATTGTTGATATTTTACGAGGCGCCCTACCAATGCCTTTAGATTACAAAGAGCTATCAGCAATCGGTAAAGTTGTTGGTTTAGATAGGGATAAAATATATTCAATTTGGGAAGGTAGATTAAGACAAGTTTTAGAATCAAATGGAATGAATATTTATTCTAATTCTGGATTAATAAATGCTATGTTAGATTGTGCCAAAAAGCATGTTGAATAAAATAAAAAGACGGGATTTAATCCCGTCTTTTTATAAATTACTTAAGTAATGTTTCAAAAGCTTTTTTCTTTTCTTCCATTTTTTGTTGGTGAGCTCTTTTAGCCGCTTCTAAATCTTTTTTTCTTTGTTCTTGAATTCTTTGTTGTTCTTCTTGTTTTTTTCTTTGAGCTTCTTGACGTTCTTTTTGTGCTTTAGCAGCTGCTTCTCTTTGTTGTTGTAGTTGTTTTTCTTTTTGAGCGAGAGGTGCTGTCCATTTATTTACCATTTGCTCAGTATAAGTTGTAGCTGCATAAGCATTTGCTGCAAAGGTTAATACTAATAATGTTGCTAAAATTTTTTTCATTCTTTTTCTCCTATAAAAATAAGTATCGAAAGTTTTGTGTTTTTTTAGTATAATGATTGTTATGAAAAGAGTCAAGTTATTAGGTTATGAAATTGATACATTTAATTTTAATAGTGCAGTAGAACATGCACAAGAATTAATGTGTAATGATAAGGTTAATCAGGTTGTAACAATTAATCCTGAAATGTTTACAACTGCTAGTAAAGACGCAGAATTTTCCCAATTATTAAAAGATGCTGAAATGGTTATTCCGGACGGTATAGGAGTAAAAATTGCTTTAAAAATAATGGGTGAAAACGTTGACAGAATAGCAGGTGTTGATTTTGCAAGAGAAATGATAAATCGAGCTGCTGAAAAAAACATGCCAGTAGCTTTAATTGGAGCAAAGTCTGAAATATTAGAAAAAGCTGTTAGTAACTTACAATCTGAGGTTAAGAATTTAAATATTGTATATTCACATGATGGATATTTTAATAATATTGATGAAATAATGAATGAATTAAAAAATCAATCACCAAGATTAATTCTTGTTGCTTTAGGTGCTCCTAAACAGGAAAAATTTATATATGCTGCAAAGAATATTTTAAATCCAGCTTTAATGATAGGTGTAGGTGGTAGTTTTGATGTATGGTCAGGTGTTGTACAACGAGCTCCTAAAATATATCAAAAGATGGGATTAGAATGGTTGTATAGAACAATAAAACAACCGGAAAGATTTAAGAGAATATTCCCGGCATTACCATTGTTTATGCTAAAAGTGTTGAAATATCGTATAGGAGGTGAAAAATGTTAAGCCCAAATGAAATTCAAGAATTAAAAGATTTAGCAAAAGAATCAAGAATTAATATTCTAAAAATGGTTCATAATTCAAAATCAGGGCATATTGGTGGAGCATTTTCAGCTACGGATATTTTGACTGTTCTTTATCATAAATGTATGAATATAACTTCTGCTATGGATGAAAATAGAGATCGATTTGTATTATCAAAAGGTCATGCTTCTGCAATTTTATATTCTGTGTTATCTCAAAAAGGATTTCTTCCAAAAGAAGAATTGATGACATTTAGATTATTTGGTTCAAAGCTTCAAGGTCATCCTTGCAAGAAGATGTTAAAAGGTGTTGAAGTATCAACAGGATCTTTGGGACAAGGATTATCAATAGGTTGTGGCATGGCAATGGGGCTAAAATTAAATAATTCTCCTGCTAAAGTTTTTGTATATATGGGAGACGGTGAGCTTCAAGAAGGTTCTTGTTGGGAAGCATTTATGCAAGCGCCTCATAGAAAATTAAATAATTTGATTGCAATTATAGATAGAAACAGATACCAAATAGATGGTTGTACTGAAGATGTAATGACAGTTTCTCCAGTTGAAGATAAATTAAAAGCATTTAATTGGGAAACTATTGTTATTGACGGGCATGATATAGAACAAATTTATGAAGCAATAGAAAAAGCTAAAAACAATAATTCAGAAAAACCAGTTGCAATTATCGCAAATACTGTTAAAGGCAAAGGGGTTTCATTTATGGAAAATACAGCAGCTTGGCATGGTAAAGCTCCTAATGATGAACAATTTGAAAAGGCAATGACTGAATTAGTAAAGTAGTTTAACTTATATATAATCTAAAAAGCACCTAATAATAAAAATTAGGTGCTTTTTAGTCTATAATAATTATAATTTATGCTTTTTTAGTTACTGGTTGTGCATTTTTAGGTGTTTTGCTGTCATTAGAATTTAATGCTTTACCTATTTTACTTGCAATTGGTGTTACAAGAACAGGAGCAACATATCTGTACATTAGAGAGAATGTTAATAATTTTTGAGCAACTCCAAATCCTTTGATACGTTTTTCTAATAATTTATCAGGTAAATTTTTATTAGTATCTCTAAATTTATAACTCATATTTTTTGTAAATTTTTCAAGTCCACCATTGATAGTATAAGCACCTATTGTAGATAGTGCCGTAACTAAAATTTGGTTAAGAGCAAGTGTTCTCGCAGGTTTTCTTTCTAAATTTTTATTTTTAAGAGTTGTTCCTGCATAAGTTGTTGTAGTAACAAAAGAACCAATTGTTGCCATATGGTCTGTAATGTCTTTTTTGTTCCCAAGTTTATCAGCTAATTTCCCCATTATATTAGAATCCATAATAGGAGCAATAAATTTTTTAGCCATAATATTTTCAATAAAAGAATCATAAGACTTAGAAATTTTGTCTGTTCCAACAGCAGCTCTAGTTGCAAGGCTAATAAATGTTGAAGGCTTTTTAGCTGGATTAGCTTTAAAAGTTGGTTGATTCATATGACTGTTTGTTGTTAATAAGTTAATACTCATTACACACCTCCTTTCTGAGGAGCTGTAACACTATGTGATTTTATTGTTGCAAATGCTGGCATTTTAATTGATGCTGATTTAAATGCTGTTATATTATTTTGTTTTTGTTGTGTCCCTTCTTGTGAGTTTGTTTTCTTTTGCTTTTCCATTCCGAATAATTTAAGGAATCTAGGAATTAATTCAATAGTTAACATTGCTCTAGGTGGAGCAAGTAATATATCAGGTACCCAGTTAATAATAGATTTAATATTATCTTCTTTATTTTTTCCAATTTCCATATCTTCAGTAATAGGATGAATTTCGGCTTGTTGTTTACCTGCAAGAACTTGTGCTAAAAGTTTTTTATCTTCAGGTTTTTGAATTGCGCATCCAATTTTTTCATTTTTATCATCTAATGCAAATTTACCATTTTCGGTTTTGAAGAATTCTCTTGAACGTACAACTCCACTTTTTGGATCAACATAAAGTTTTGGATTCATTGCTTCAAAAGCAGCCTTTTCTGCTTCAAATTCTTGTTGTTTTATTTTAAAGTTTTCAATTTGTTCTTGAAGTTTTAATTTTTTATTTTCACTTTTAGTTTTAGCTAGTTTTTCTGTAAGTTTTTTAATCTTATCAGCAGCATCAGCTTCGCCTTTAAGTTTTAAAGGTTCTAAGTTTGTTAAAAGTCTTGTTCCATTTTCTCTAAGCATTTCGCCTTTAGAGTTAGTCATAACTCTAAGAGTTTCTTTTCCGTCTTTCATTACTTTTTCTAATCCAACAGTTGGATAGAATTTTTTAATTGTTTCAGGTTTTAAGTATTTTTGAGGTTTTGCTGCAATTAATTTAACAGCCATAGCAAGAGGAGTTGCAAAAATAAGTGGCCAAATAAATCCCATAACCCCTGAAGAAATAGAATGACAAGAAGCATAACTAGCATCCTTCTTGTCTTTCGTTGTTATCATATTTGTAACCGGTCTTGCCCCACAACATATAGCTAAAGAGAATATTGATTGACACATTACCGGATTTTCTGCAGCTGTATCACAAATTTTACCTACCAGTCCATTTTTCATAAAACGAGTCACCATATCAGGCTTTTTGGTTGCTGCAGTTGTTGCTGCGTTTAATATTGTTTTTGGCCTGATAATAGAACTAGTTAATTTCCCGTTAATCATTACTTGTTCCTTCTACATTCTAATATAACTGTTGGGTATTTATGTATTTTAAGTGGTTGATAAAAAACACTATAATAGTTGTTTAAGTTAGTTTCCCTATTTAGATTTTGCGTTGTATGCGAA
Source organism: Candidatus Gastranaerophilales bacterium (assembly GCA_944324375.1). Classification (GTDB taxonomy): domain Bacteria; phylum Cyanobacteriota; class Vampirovibrionia; order Gastranaerophilales; family Gastranaerophilaceae; genus UMGS1585. Next base: position 14,153 of record CALUWB010000044.1, read on the forward strand.
TAACTCATCATAGTTTCCAATCTAAAATAATTAAAATATTTTCACTACCTTCTACATTTATATTAAATCAGATAAAATTAATTTTTGTTAGTTTGTAATAAAATTGTTACAATTTATTTTATTTCTTAATATTTAATATTCCTCTTTACAAGTTTAGTTGATGATTGTATGATTATATTAAGAATACAAGATAGATTGGAGAAGTTTTGGCAGATAAGTATAAAATACAAGGCGGAACCCAATTAAAAGGTGAAGTTAATATAGGTGGAGCAAAGAATGCTGTTTTAAAATTAATGGCATCTGCTGTTTTAGCACAGGGAGAGTCTAAGATTTATAATGTTCCAGATTTAACTGATGTGGATATAATGCTTGAGGTTATAAATGGTTTAGGAATAAAAACTTCTCATGATAAAAAAGAAAAATCAGTTACAATTGATGCAACAAATATAACATCAGTAACAGCTCAATATGAGTATGTTAGTAAAATGCGTGCATCCTTTATAATATTAGGGGCATTAGTTTCAAGATGTAAGGAAGCTATTGTTGCATTACCTGGGGGATGTGCGATAGGTGAAAGACGAGTAGATTTTCACATAAAAGGTTTAGAGGCTTTAGGTGCAAAGATAAAAATCGAAAATGGCTATGTTCATGCAAAAGCTCCAAGGCTTGTAGGAACAGATATTTATCTGGATATTCCATCTGTTGGTGCAACTGAAAATTTAATGTTAGCATCTGTATTAGCAGAAGGTTCAACAAGAATTCAAAATGCTGCACAAGAACCTGAAATTATAGATTTAGCTAATTTTTTAAATGCTATGGGAGCTGATGTTGTAGGTGCCGGAACCTCAGAAATTGTTATTAATGGGGTAAAACAATCTGATTTACATCCTATTGAATATACTACAATTCCTGATAGAATTGAGGCTGGTACATTTATGTCTGCAGTTGTAGCATCAAAAGGAAAGGCTATTATTAGAAATGTATTTCCTGCACATTTAACTTTCTTCACTGATAAGTTAATAAAAATGGGTGCAAGTATAAAATTAATTGAGCCTACTGCAATTGAAGTTTCTTGTAAGAATAGATTAAATTCAATAAACTTTGTAACTCAACCATATCCAGGTTTTCCAACAGATTTACAATCTATGGCAATGGCTTTGTTAACAACAGCAAATGGTGTTGGAATTATCACTGAAAGTTTATACGAAAACAGATTTATGCAAGTTCCTCATTTATTAAGAATGGGGGCTGATATTCACCAAGATAGAAATCATGCAATTATTAAGGGTGTGAAAAAACTTACAGGTGCTACGGTTTCTGCGAGTGATTTAAGAGCCGGTGCTTCCTTAGTTGTTGCAGCTATTATGGCAGATGGTACTTCAATTATTGAAAATCTTCATCATATTGATAGAGGGTATGAAAACTTTGATGCAAAATTAACAGCATTAGGAGCAAATATAATTCGATATAGTGAAGAAACTGAAAATACGAAAGGGTTTAAAAATGAGTCCCGTGTATAAAAGATGGTATGATCATGACCCTAAGTTATTAGAGGTTATTGAATTATTAAAGAATTATCAAGATGAATTATTAGAACAAGCAGAATTATTTCTTGCTAAATTAGAAGAGCAAGTATCAAAAGAGGCAATAGATAGATTTTATGAATTAGTAAAACCTATTAACGGTTGCCGTTGGTATGATAAAAACCCTGTAATTTCTAGAACTGTAGAAATATTGAGGGTTGTACCTCCTGATGTTCAAAAAGCTTGTGCTGAAAGATTTATTGCAACATTAAAAAATATGGGCATTGATTACGAGAGCCAAAATCAAGAATAATGAATATTGATTTTTCTGAATTTAAGAAGAATATAAATGCTTCTAAATCATTTGTTGTAACTGGTTTAACTACTTTTTTGCGACTTTTGCTTGTTAATGTATTGGCTAAAGATTTAGGTAAAAAGGTTTTATTTATAACTTCAACTGAGCAAACAGCACTAAAGTATCAAAGGGATTTGAAGTCTTTTTTTGAGTTGAATTCAGATATTTTTCCTTATCAAAATTCTTTGATGTATGAGACAGTTCCTCTTAATTTATATGATTATTCAGCTCAAATTAACTTATTGATAAATCCTTCTGATATTATAATTACTCCTATTAAGGCATTATTAGAAAAATTTCCATCAAAAAGTTTTTTTAAGAGGAATAGCTTTACATTAAAAATTGGAGATGAAATAACTCAAAGAGATTTATTAGAAAGATTAGTTGGTTTGGGTTATAAACGTTCAACTATGGTTAGTGATATTTCTGAATTTAGTATAAGAGGTGATATTGCTGATATTTATACATTAAAAGAAAATCCTGTAAGAATTGAGTTTTGGGGTGATGAGATTGTTGATATAAGGTATTTTGATAGAGAAACTCAAAAATCTATTGAAAAGATTAAAAGTGTAGATATCATGCCTGTATATAAATTTATTTTGCCTGAAAAACCACCAAAAGATTTACCTAGTGAATTAAATGAAAAATTAACAGAGGAAGGTTATTTTGAGGGGATAAGTGTTTATCAGAGTTATTTTAATTCGGATTTAGAAAGTGTTCTTGATTATTTAGATGATTATATTTTCGTATTTGATGAAAAATCTGAAGTTGTTTCTAAGTATCAATTTATAGAAGAAAACTATGATAAGCAATTAGAGGAAAATATAAAAACAGAATTAATATATCCATTAAGAGAGATAAATCATATTAGTTATAATGATTTTGTAGCAAAATTTATAAGATATCAACGTGTAGAATTAAATAATTTTATCGATAGTGAATTTGATGAAATAATTGATTTTAATGCTCAGGTTATAAAGAATTTTAATGCAAATATGGATGAGGTTGCAGAATATATAAAAAATCATGAAGGATATAAAATAATAATTGCGACAGATTATAAGGAGAGAGTTAAAGAAATTTTAGCAAGTTATGATATTTATAATATTGAGTATGCTAATAATATATCTGCAAATGGAACTATTATTGAAGATGCAAAATTAATTTTATTAACAGATAGAGAATTATTCAATAAGAGAAATAAGGAAGTTACATCAACAAAACGGACATCTTATAAAGAAAAAGCTGAGTATATTGAAAGTATAAATGATATAAAAGAGGGTGAATATGTCGTTCATTCTGTTCATGGGGTAGGTATTTATATTGGTTTAACCCAACAAGAGTTAGATGGTCAGTTAAAGGATTATTTAACAATAGAATATGCTCAGAAAGATAGATTGCATATACCAGCAGAACAGATAAATTTGTTGTGTCGCTATCGTGGAGCAGGTGCAGCAAAGCCTAAATTATCAAGAATGGGTGGTTCTGATTGGGAGAAAACTAAATCAAAAGTAAAACAAGAGGTAGAAAAAGTAGCATATGACTTATTAAGACTTTATGCTCGAAGAAAAATCCAAGAAGGAATAGCATTTGAACCAGATACAGCATGGCAATTAGAAATGGAGGATGCATTTGAATATACAGAAACTCCTGATCAGATGAAGGCGATAAATGAGATTAAGTCTGATATGGAAAGTGTTAATCCAATGGATAGGCTAGTATGTGGGGATGTTGGATTTGGTAAAACAGAAGTTGCAATGCGTGGGATATTTAAAGCAGTTGCATCAGGGAAACAAGTTGCAGTAATTGTTCCAACGACAATTTTGGCATTACAACATTATCAGACAATCTCAGAAAGATTTAAGCCTTATGGAGTTAATGTTGAATTATTATGTAGGTTTAGAAGTACAAAAGAACAAAAAGAAACTCTAAAAAATATGGCATTAGGAAGTTGTGATGTTGTAATAGGAACACATAGATTGCTTCAAGATGGTGTAACATTTAAAGATTTAGGGCTTTTAGTAATTGATGAAGAGCATAGATTTGGAGTAAGACATAAGGAAAAATTAAAAGAATTTAGAGAAAATATAGATATTATTTCAATGTCAGCAACTCCAATTCCTAGAACTTTATATATGTCTTTATCAGGGATAAAAGATATGTCGGTTATTAATACCCCACCTAAAAACAGGCTTCCTATAAGAACATTTGTAGGAGTTTATAATGACAATATTGTTAAAAATGCAATAGTTCATGAGTTAGATAGGGATGGTCAAGTTTATTATTTATATAATAGAGTAGAAACTATTGAAGAATTTAGGTTGAAATTAAAAGAATTAGTTCCAAATGCAAGAATTGCAGTTGGTCAT
>CALUWB010000045.1 GCA_944324375.1 Candidatus Gastranaerophilales bacterium
TTTTTTTTTTTTTCATTTTTAATGCCTAATAATCCTGCAATAAAAATGAACATCCATACTAAAAATACTGTTAATGGATGCAATATAACAGACATTGCAACAGAATCTTTGAAATTAATCCCTTCGTCATTTTTTCTTACGACTGCAGGGAGTGTATAAACCTCATCTTCTTGCTCATCGTCATCTATAAAATTGTATCTGTTTCCTAATAATGCCATAATTTTCTTTCTCTTAAATTATACTACATAAAAAATAATTTAAGAGTATCCTCTAATTGTTTTAACCATATTAACTATTGTTCATAGTCATATGAAGAAGGTGCTACTGTTACAGGTTGAGTTAGTACAAGTTCAAGAGAAGCTCCTGCAGGGATTTCTACATCTTGACCTTTATCAATAACTGATTTAACAACACCACCTCCTGCGCCAACGGCAGTACCTAGTGCAGCTCCTCTTCCTATATTTCCACCTGCTAGAGCCCCAAATACTAAGCCTGATAATGCGCCTACTGCAGCACCTCCTACAGCATCTTTTGCATAGTCTTTGGCAACATCCATTTTAGTTCCACCAACAAGAACTCCTGAATTATCTGCTGTTTTAATTACTGCAGAAATTGGGATTTGTAATCCATATGGAGTTATTATTTGGTTAAACCTAATACAAAGTTTTCCGTTCATACTTCCACGTTTTGCTTTACTTGATTCAATAACTGTTCCTATTACTGTACTACCTGCAGGTGCAATCATGTTTCCGTTGTAGCAGAAATCAGAGCCTAATGAAATTTGAATAGTTTGTCCTACTGATGTATAAGCTGAACTTATTGGAGTTGAAACATATCCAGGCATTGTTTGACCAGATGGAACAGTTACAACTCTCCCTTTTAAAGTATTATTATACGGTCTATTTATTGGGGCAGGGTAATATGATTGTTGATATTTGGGATCTTGTGCTCCTCCTTGATAATTATAATTAGGTGCAGCAAATCCTGTAGTCATTGTAAATAATGAAGCTATTAATAATAAGCTTATATTTTTTTTCATAAGTATTACCCTCCTAGTATTTATTATAATATTGTATTCGTAATCTTAATATTGTCAATTACTTAACGAGTGAGTTATATAAGCTGGTCCTTTGAGCATAATTAATAGTTCTGCTCCTGGTGCTACTGTTACATGTTCGCCCATCTTTCTAGTTGGACCTGGAACCCATTGTAAGACTCCTAAATAATGCCTGCATATTCCTTTGTGATAATGTGGAAGTGTATTATAAGTTTCAGGAGCAGTCATTTCTCCACCTATAAGACAGTTATTATTTGTATATATGTATCCATATATTGGGTTTTCGTATCCGTCTTCAAATCTTAATTTGGTTATTCTTACAGTCATTGAAGCATTTGTGCCAATAATTGGTTCGTGTTTTTTTTCTATTTTACCAAAGAAAACAGTCCCTTTAGGAATAACATTTGTATTGAATAAGAAGGTATCATTATTTGCAATAAATTTTAGTGGTGTTTTCTCATCTGATGAAAGAGTCGAAAATTCTTGTAATGAAATAACTTGTATGAATGTCCCTGCAGGAAGCTCAACTCCGTTATAATCTCTTAATTCCGGATCTGCATGAGTAGTTTGAATTGCTCCAAAGATGAATATAAATAATGTAATCAAAAATTTTTTCATAATCTATATTATATATTAATTCTAATTTTATAAAATCAAATATTAATATTAGAATCGTGTTACAATTTAAAATATGTTAAGTAGAAAATTTATACTTCATTTGATTTTGATGTTGACAGCGATAGGAATGTTGTTTCCATTTTTTGTAATGGTTCTGATATCATTATCTTCATCAAATGAACTAAGTTTTTCTAGTTTTTCATTTACAGCAAATAACTATTTGCATGTGTTTAAAGCAATACCTATCACAAAATATTTTATAAATAGTGTGATTGTTTCTGTTTTTACAACAATTGGACAAATCTTTTTTTCAACATTGGCAGGATATGCTTTTGCAAGAATGGATTTTAAGTATAAAAATGTAATATTTTTCACTTTTTTGATTACAATGTTTATTCCACCTCAAGTAAACATAATTCCATTATTTTTCTTGATGAGAGAATTACATTTGGTAGATACATATCAAGCATTAATTCTTCCAGGTTTGTTTGGAGGGTTTGGTGTGTTTATGATGAGACAGTATTTTTTAGGGTTTTCAAAAGAGTTGGAAGATGCTGCAATAATTGATGGGTGTAATAAATTTCAAATGTTTTTTAAAATCGCAATGCCTCTTGCAATGCCTGCAATAGCAACCCTTGCGATATTTACATTTATTACGTCTTGGAATAGTTTTATTTGGCCTTTAATTGTTACTAATAGCGAAAGTATGAGAACACTTCCTTTAGGATTAGCTATTTTCAAAGGTAGTTATCGAGAAATTACAATGTGGGGTGATTTATTTGCTTGCTCTGTTGTTTGTGCTGTTCCTACTATTTTGATATTTTTACTCCAAAAGAAATATTTGATAAATGATATTTTAAAAGGTGCAGTAAAAGAATAATTTATTTATTTCATATAAATATATGATGTTCCTTATTTAATATTAGATACAATAATATTGAAGTACTTTTTATAGGTATAGGGATGGAGCAGACTAATAATTTTAGTAGCTATAATAATATCAAAAGACTTTCAGACGAAGAATTAGTCAAAGTTTGGGAGCAATATTTTGCTGATCGTTCTAATAAGAAGCTGAGAGATATTTTGATTGTACAGTATATTTACCTAACACGATATGTAGTAGGTCGTGTAAAAGTTGCTTTGCCTCCTACATTTTCATTTGAAGATATCTCAAGTTATGGTGTAGAAGGTTTAATTGATGCTGTCGAAAAATATACACCACAAAATGGTGCTCGTTTTGAAACTTATGCTTTGGTAAGAATTCGAGGGAATATTATCGATAAGATTCGTTCACAAGATTTCTTGCCAAGAACAGTAAGAAAGAAAATTAGAGATGTAAAACAAGCACAAGAAGAATTGAAAAAGAAATTTGGTCGTCCAGCAACAAACAAGGAAGTTGGCGAGTTATTAGGATTAGAAACAGAAAAGGTTGACCAAATTTTAGCAGACGATACAACAATAACCTCAATATATGATAAAAAAGGTTCAGGTGATGATAGTATGGAGATTATAGATACTATCCAAGATTCTCATCATTTGACACCACATGAGGCTTATGAAGAAAAGAATGTAAAAGATCAACTAGAAGCAGCGTTAAAACGTTTACCTGAAAGAGAAAGAATGATTATGGTTCTTTACTATCATGAGAACATGACATTCAAAGAAATTGGTGAAGCTGTAGAGATATCAGAATCAAGAGTATGTCAAATCCACGCTCAAGCAATTATGAAATTGAAAAACTTGCTTAGCGAAAATCGCTCTGAAAGATTGAAAAAGAGCATTATATAGGGGTGGGGTAAAATTTTGAACTAACAATTAGAAATTGTATTTTTTTATAAAATATAATATTATTTTTGTATGGAAAATATTATTATAAATATTATTGCATTAATTATAGTATCAATTCCGTTATTATTGGTTTTATGGCTTTTGTATATATTGATAAAGCATGCTTTAAGTGATGACGTTTCATTAGTTGCAGAAGAGCTATGTGTTGACTCTACAGGGGAAAATTGGTATGGAAATGGGGAACATTATCAGTTATCTGTTAAAGATGGTATGTTAAAACTGGAGAAGCTTTTAGGAATTGTAAAAAAAGAAACTATTTTGATATCTAAGGCAAAGCGTGTAGTTATTGAATTAAAAAGAGAATATACACCTGCTGAATATGAAACAATAGAAAAAGACAAATCAGTAATAGGCAGGGCAATTGTTGGAGGTTTATTGTTAGGTCCTGTTGGTGCAATAGTAGGTGGGATGTCAGGTATTGGCACAAAAAAAGAAACAAAAGTTATACAGAATGCAAATGAAGATATCTATATAGATATAATTGCAGAAAAACAACATTTTTTGTTTAAGGTTTCTAAATTAAATAATGATTTAGCCTATAAATTATATAAAAAGGTCCAAGATGAGAAAATGACAAAACTTATTTTATAACTAAATTATCTTTCGATTTCTTGTAAATTTTAAATATATTATAATCTGCTTGATGTTAACTGGGCGAGGTGAGTTTTGATTTACTGATAATTTAAAATATGTTATAATAATTTATGATTAATAATTAAATACTTGACGTTTTGATTTACTGATAATTTAAAATATGTTATAATTTGAATAATCCCAAGTTTCGGGAAGTGAGTTTTGATTTACTGATAATTTAAAATATGTTATAATATCATAAATAGTATTAATATCTACTGCATGTTTTGATTTACTGATAATTTAAAATATGTTATAATTTACAAGGATTACAAAGGTTTAACACTTGAGTTTTGATTTACTGATAATTTAAAATATGTTATAATGAGGTACATACAAAAAGATAGAAAAACCCGTTTTGATTTACTGATAATTTAAAATATGTTATAATTAGCTATCAGTCTTAAAATGCTTGAAAAATGTTTTGATTTACTGATAATTTAAAATATGTTATAATACATATCTAATCATGTAGTTAGCTTCACCAGTTTTGATTTACTGATAATTTAAAATATGTTATAATAACAATTTGTACAGAATGTGGCACCGAATTGTTTTGATTTACTGATAATTTAAAATATGTTATAATATCTTCAACTGTTGAGCCGTCATGTGTGCCGTTTTGATTTACTGATAATTTAAAATATGTTATAATGTTCTTTTTCTAAATGACAACCATAGCCAGTTTTGATTTACTGATAATTTAAAATATGTTATAATTAATGAGAGATGAAGAAGACCATTACTTGTTTTGATTTACTGATAATTTAAAATATGTTATAATTTCTTAAATCTATTGGAGTACTCATTAATTTGTTTTGATTTACTGATAATTTAAAATATGTTATAATGCAACGAAAGAAGTTGAAGATAGATTGGTGTTTTGATTTACTGATAATTTAAAATATGTTATAATAGAAATGAATGGTGTTCAATATGGGTTCAGCGTTTTGATTTACTGATAATTTAAAATATGTTATAATGAGAGCAAGAGCAACGGTTCAGGCTGGTTGGTTTTGATTTACTGATAATTTAAAATATGTTATAATATGAGTTCAGAACTATGGTCTGGTATGACAGTTTTGATTTACTGATAATTTAAAATATGTTATAATCTGGAGGTGTGGGGAATCGAACCCCAGTCCGTTTTGATTTACTGATAATTTAAAATATGTTATAATAGTTTGGAAGAATACAAAATATTTCTTTGGGTTTTGATTTACTGATAATTTAAAATATGTTATAATTGAATAGGCAATCCCATATAGTCGTAAATTGTTTTGATTTACTGATAATTTAAAATATGTTATAATATTTGGATTTAAAGTAGCAGTAGGAAGACTGTTTTGATTTACTGATAATTTAAAATATGTTATAATTGACATATTTAAAAATCTCCATAATTAGGGGTTTTGATTTACTGATAATTTAAAATATGTTATAATAAATTTACTTGAGAAAAGTTTGCAAGATTGGGTTTTGATTTACTGATAATTTAAAATATGTTATAATGCAATAGTGAGCGTCCGTTTTGCGTTAGCGTTTTGATTTACTGATAATTTAAAATATGTTATAATCGACCGGTTATGATTTTGCGGGCGAAGGAAGTTTTGATTTACTGATAATTTAAAATATGTTATAATAGACATTTTATAATGGTGTTATTACTAATAGTTTTGATTTACTGATAATTTAAAATATGTTATAATTAAGAATACATAGTTCGGGCGATATGTGCTGTTTTGATTTACTGATAATTTAAAATATGTTATAATTATCTTCTGTTTCAGTATCTGTTGTTGTGGGTTTTGATTTACTGATAATTTAAAATATGTTATAATTACCAAACCAAAACTAACATAAATTACGGTGTTTTGATTTACTGATAATTTAAAATATGTTATAATTTACTTCATTTCGAGTTGATAATTTTATATGTTTTGATTTACTGATAATTTAAAATATGTTATAATGTCATAAATAGTATTAATATCTGTAGCATGTTTTGATTTACTGATAATTTAAAATATGTTATAATCCAACTGTCAAAGGTGCATTAGGACGAACCGTTTTGATTTACTGATAATTTAAAATATGTTATAATGAGCAGAGGTTGAATCTGTAGATGAATTTGTTTTGATTTACTGATAATTTAAAATATGTTATAATAAAGCATTAGACATACCTTCTGAAACATATGTTTTGATTTACTGATAATTTAAAATATGTTATAATATGTCAAAAGAATATGACGTTGTTTTATTGTTTTGATTTACTGATAATTTAAAATATGTTATAATAATTAGTGAGTTACAACAATTGCAAGATGAGTTTTGATTTACTGATAATTTAAAATATGTTATAATTTAGATACTTTATATGTGATTACGGCATAAGTTTTGATTTACTGATAATTTAAAATATGTTATAATTATAAAAGATTACAATTTACTATATTTTAAGTTTTGATTTACTGATAATTTAAAATATGTTATAATGTTCAGAAGTTAACAATCTATCTAAATCAGTTTTGATTTACTGATAATTTAAAATATGTTATAATAGGAAGTGGAATATCTAAAGGAGTTGTCCAGTTTTGATTTACTGATAATTTAAAATATGTTATAATACCTCTCGTTTCGTAACTACTCTATTATTAGTTTTGATTTACTGATAATTTAAAATATGTTATAATTCTTCACGTAACGGGCCATTAACTTTTTTAGTTTTGATTTACTGATAATTTAAAATATGTTATAATTTAATCACTGTAAATAATACTACATATAGTTTTGATTTACTGATAATTTAAAATATGTTATAATTAAAAAAACATAGTATTATAATAGTATAGCGTTTTGATTTACTGATAATTTAAAATATGTTATAATTACAGGGGATTATATCGATAGAGGTATTCGTTTTGATTTACTGATAATTTAAAATATGTTATAATAGGATATACAATGATAAATAAATATGATATAATAAATTTGTAATATACTTTAAGTTATCAGTCCAATCAGAATTGAACAGAGAATAGTTAATTCCTCTACATTGTACGAATAATCTCATTCTCTAAACCTTAAAAACTAAATACATTTATTATTATATGACAAAATTACCAAAATGTCATCTGTTGTGGTGTTTCTTCACCCAATTCTTTTTTGTATTTTGATTTTTTGTAATCGGCTTTTTCTATACAAACAGATTTGCTCCATTGGGTATCTGTAATAAAAAATACATGTACACTGCCTGTTGTTGGAGCTACGAATTTTACATTTTTTATATATTGATCTGTTTTTTCATAAGTAACGCAGGCTTTTATATAGATAGAATTTTGAAGCATATAATACCCCATTTTGAGAAGATTTTTCCTAAAAGTATTTGCTTCTCTTAAATCATCTTTATCAACTACTGGTAAATCAAAACTTACAAAAAGCCACCCCATTCGATATTTACTCCTCATAGCTAATCCTTTATATATTTCAATTCCAATATATTAGGAGTAATCAATTCTTGTTCATCAAAATTGATAAATGCTCTACATAAACTCTCAATATAAATATCAACATAATCAATAATTTTATAATTCATTCCCTTATATTTAAGTTTGTATATTTGCATACAATTGGCTAAATATTGACTCCATTGTTTATGAGTTAAATTATCTTTATTATCTTGCTTAAATTTGTATAAAAATAAATCAATTATAGCTCGATATGGTTCTACTAAATCATAAACTAAAGGGATACTATTATATTTCTCTTTGTGATGTATTCCTAAATTAGGACATAAACCATGGATTAATAGAGATCTATAAATTAAAGTTGATATTACAGCATATCCATAGTTTAAACATCCATTTTCAAAATTTTCAGCACTTTTATGTTCTCTAATTGTTTGTATATCTAATCGATTGAAATATTCTTGCCAATATTGTTTTGCAATATTGGCTTCACTAATCAATGGTTTGTCTATTAAATTAAATAAATTATTATTTTTACAACCTATTATTTCAAGGTTATTTGCTTGGTTTTTGACTTTTTGTTTTAGTATTATTTTCCATAATTTATTTGTAAAATATTCTTTTTGAGAAATTTGGTTATAAAAGGCTTTTGTTCTAATAACTCTATCAAAGCCAACAGACCAGCCTGTTGGTTTGTATAGATTATTACAATGTAGAATTATTACATTATTTTCTAATAATCTTGCAAGACAAGAATTTGTAAATGTTACTTGGTGCGTTGCAATAATAATTCCTCTTAAATTCTCTATAGGTAACTTATTCTCTGTTCCATTTTCAAAACGGCAGAACAAAAAGCCTTTATCACAATAAAGAGAAATATTAGGAGTTGTCAAATGTAATATATGATAGCTCATATTGATTTTTTAATAAAATATATTAAAAAATCAATTTTTTAGTTTCGAAAATTTTGCTTCTGTTAAATAAGTTATGTTTAAACGAATTTCAATCCCATTATTATTTTCAACTTTAGTTGTTCCATTATCTTCAATTGTACGTAATTTATATATTCCCGTAGGATATATATTAGAGCCTGCTTTAAACTCGTTCGGGATGTTTAACAAACATCCCGAATAGAACATTTCGCCTTTATTATAAAGTTTGCACCCCATACTTATTAATTTGTCTTTTACATCTTGTGTTTTTTTATTTGCATATACAGGCATAACTTTTATCTTACCTTTTTCGTCATAATAAAGGATTTGTCCTTTATGTCCTTTTGTTCGTTTGAACTGTTTTTTGACTCCTTTGTTGCCAAAGTCTGAATATCTTCCAATTCTTATACGACCATTTGAATCGTGTTCAATATTTCCTTCTGACACAACAAGCATAACTTTTTTAACTTTTGTTTGTTTTTTAGGGTGGACATAATTTTTTAGCATTTCTGTCCATTCTTTTGCAGACATTTTTAATGCTAATTTTTCAAGTAAGTCATTTTTTATATATTCATCTACTATACTTTTAATTTTTGCTTCTTTTTGTTCGATTGATTCTATACTAACACGATTTGTAATATAATTTTTACCATTATATGTTCTTAAACCATATATTGTTTCTAAAGGTTTTGTATTACCTTTAAATGGTTTATCATTTGCATAAGGATAAGGCATGATTTTATCAATAGCTTCTTTTACCATTTCATAAGTAAAACCGTCTATGATATCAGCTTTCTTTTCTTTATCGTATTTAAAATCTCTAGAAAAACTTATACATATAGCATCCAATGCGTGGTGTTTATCATTAGAACGATTTTTCTTTACATCATCACCTAATAATTTATTTAACCCATATCTTTTTCTTATTGCAAAAGTTGATGAACCATTATTAACAAATATATGTCTTTCATTTCCTTTTGTTTGCATACCCCAACCAAAAACTAATGAAGTCAGTTTTTGGGCAATTCTTGCAATTTGAGCAGTTTCTGCTAAACCATTATAGCTATCAATGATTTTTGCACAATCTTCTGGTTTACTTGTTAAGAGTTCAAATTTCTTTTTGCCTAATTTTTGTTTTATATTATTTAATCTTTGGAAATATTCTTCCCAACGACTTGTATTATTATGTAACCATTCATAAGGAGTTCTTCCTGATTTATTTTGGTTTTCTATTGCATAACATAATACTCTATTATACAAAGCATCATTTCCACCCATTGTTCTTGGATAAATATGGTCTATTTCACATTTATCTAAATCATTTATTCCAATTGGTTTGCCTGAATAAATACATCTCATATCTTGCATTTTTAATAATTTGTATTTATCAAAATTAGCAGGAGAATAAGCATCAACTTCTTTTAACTCTTTTACTAATTGTTCATTTTCTTTTTCATGTTCTTTTTGCTGTTTTAATATATCATTAGCCCTTTTTCCTGGCATTAATGAATTATCAGCACCTTCTCTTACGAACTCGAAAATTACCTCATTGGGTGTTCCATATTCTTTTTTTAATCTAATTAATAAATCTCTAAATATTTGTAATCTATTTCTAACGATAGGGTTTGTTATATTACCAATTACTATATCTGTTTGCTCTCTTGTGCTTACATCCATTTGCAATAATTCATTTCTATTATCAGGGATATATAAATTATTCCAATCTCCTATCTTGGATAACATTTCTCTAATTTCTTCTTCTGTTATTCCATTTGGAGTACCTTCTTTATCAATAAATTCAGATATATCCATATCTTGTGGATATAATTCACCTGTTAAGATAATTTTATTCATAATTGCACAAGCTCTTCTGCAAAAACTTGAACGACCAGAAATATTTGCTTTCATTACTTCTAATTTATCAACAATACTTTTCTTCCCAATAACTGCTTCGATATCTGATTTTGTAATTGTAAAAGTTGGATTTTTACCGTCTTTTATTGTTAATAATTTTTCATCCCAATTATCTTTTTCTCTTTTACTTTCAATAATCTCTTTAATTTCTGTTGGGCTTAATCTTCTTTTATCTTCACCCAAAGCAGTATCGACTGTATTTAAACGTAGATTTTTTAATTTCATAGCAAGGGTAAAAATAATATTTTCTATTGTTGCAGCTTTTGAAACATTTCTTTTAGGAAGCAATTTGCACTTCATTATAATTCTATTGTCAAATCTAGGTATTTTCTGACCAAGTACCCCTTGCCAATCTCTTGCAGTACCTCTATATTGTTTAAATTCCTTTTTGGTATAAGAACCATACGCTTGTTCATATTCTCCATATAAAAAATATTCTGTTGTGATTTTATTAAGTTGAGGTAATTGTTCTTGAGCTTTTTCCCAAAGTCTTGTTAATTCTTTTTCTACTAAAAATCTAGGTGCTACAATTCCTGTTGTTCTTACTTTGATAACCTTATCTTGAGGAATAAAAGCTTTAAATTCATTAGGGGTGTCCTCGTTCCATAATCCAAGTCTAGTTGCATCATAATAACAAGGATATTTGTATTCATCATTTAAGATTAATTCTTTTTCGTTTTCTTGAGTATATTTTATTGCCAATTTTTCATTTTCTTCATCATCAGCATTTTTTGAATTTGCATTTGCCCAAGGTAAATTGCTATCATAACCTCGTCTTTGAATTGCAGAATGAATAGCTTTGTATATTTGCCATTGTTCTAATTTTCTACCTTGTAGTAATGCAATTCTTAATAATGTAGAATTGTAGATTATATTATCGTTATTTTTAGCAAATTCTTTTTTTAATAATTCGTTATCTTTTTCTAATGGTATTAAACCACATTCTTTCCATATTTTGTTGAAAAAGTTTTCGCGTTCTTTATGAGCTTGAAGAGTTTTACTTACTCGTCTTCTATCTCTATTACTAATAACTTCTGCATGGTCTTTATCTATAATAATTGATTCAGCTTTTATTATTTCTAAATCTTCTCTTACGCAATAACCAATGCTTGCTTTTCCTAAGTCAAATGCGAAAACCTTTTTCATATAATTTCTCCTTTATAGCATATAATTATATAGGATTTTAGGATATTTGTAAATGTATTGAAAATAATAAGCAAGCGAGGGATTTAATCCCTCGCTTGTCGTTGGTATTTCTACCGGCTGTCAACCTCTGTGTTTGATTAGTCGTTGCGTTTTAGGTCTTCACTTTCATCAAGTAATGATTTTAATTGTTTTCTTGCAACACGTGGAATATTGATTGTTGCGTTTCCACCAATACATCCACCTTCACAACACATTACTTCGATTAAGTTACAACCTGGGCAACTTCTATCTTTTGTGAATTTCTTAAGTTCTTTTACTGTGTCTTTTGTTAGACCACTTATTATATAAGGTTTTACTTCTTCAGGATTTTTTGCAACTGATTTTACTGCTTCTGCTACTCCTGTTGTGTTTCCGAAGTTTCTACCTTGTTTTGAACTTTCTACTTCAAATTTGCTTTCTTCACATTCAGCTATTTCTATTCTTTTTGCAATAAATAATGCTCCTAATTCTTCATATGTCATTACATAATCAACATTAGGGTTATCCATTGACTCTTTACGTTTTGCAACGCAAGGACTTATGAATACTGTTATTGCTTCTGGATATTTTTCTTTAACTAATTCTGCTGTGTAGTAAAGAGGTGTTTCTGTTGTTGATTCAAACTCTTTTAATTCTGGTAAGTGTTTCTTAATGAATTGGTTATAACCAGCACAGCAAGAAGTTGTCATAAATGGAGCGCCTTCTTCCATTCTTTCTTCAAATTCTTTTGCTTCATTTATTGTTGTAATGTCTGCTCCTTGTGCAACTTCATACACTCTATCAAATCCGGCTTTTTCCATTGCTGTTTTTAATTGATAAATTGTTCCTGGAAGTTGTCCAACAATAGATGGTGCAAACATTGCAATAACTTCTTTTTTATCATCTTTCATATGTTTTAATATGTCGATGATTTGGCTCTTTTCGTTAACTGCTCCGAATGGACATGCAGCAACACATTTACCACAAGAAATACATTGTTCATAATCTATTCTTGTAATTCCATTTGAATCTTTTTGGATTGCTCCAACTGGACAGGCATCTTCACAAGGTACTGCAAGTTTTACAATTGCATTATATGGACATGCATTCATACACATTTTACAGTTTTTACATTTGCTGCCATCGATTTTTGATTTACCATTAACCATTTCGATAGCTCCAAATTTACAAGCTGATTGGCAAGGACGTGCAACACAGCCTTGACATAAATCTGTTACATATATTCTACTAGGTACACAACCTGCACAAGCTGCATCTAAAACTGTTAATGGGTGTTCATCAGGTTGTTCTCTTTCTAATGCTTCTTTTGCGTAATCTGATAATAATTTTGTTTCATCATCTTCTTCTAAAGAAAATCCTAAACCTGCTTTTACTCTTTCTTTTAAGATTGCACGTTCTTTGTAGATACAACATCTGTAAGGAACTTCTGCTCCTTTAGGACGCATATCATAAGGTATTAGTCTTGTATTTTCTTCAAAATTGTCTGATAAAAATGCTTCTATAATTCTAGCTAGAATTTCTTTCTTCAAGTGTATTGATTGACTGTTATTATTACTCATTTTCTTTCAACTTCCTATCTATTTCTTGTAAAACCTTATCTATTGTTGCTTCTTGTATAACTGTATCGTTTACTGTTACATATGGTGCTTTTGAGTATTCTGAATTATTTGTACAGAAATTTAAACAAGTGCTTCCAGATACTTCTACATCATCTCCATATCTGTTTTTTACAATGTCAACTAAATCTTGTAATTGTGATGAACCCATTACGAAGCAAGTTGTTCCCATACAAATTTTTACATTTACTTTCGCCATTTCTTTTTTCCTTATTAATCTACATAAACTGTATTGTTACTTTTTTAACGTATTTGTCTTCTAATACTTTTGCTATCTTTTTGATAATATTTTTTCTAATTTCAATTTCTATTGGAAGATTTGGATCATAATGTGCCTGATTTAATTTTGCACCAACCATGAAGATAATACAATCACTATTTAATAAAAATTTTACTAAATCTCCTGCAGCATCATCTCGTATTTCATTTTCATCTTCCAAATATTCATAAGTTTTAGTTAGAGTAAGTATTCCTTCTGTTACTAAATCGACTCCTTCCATATATGAAATAGAAGGTAATTTCCCAATATTTTTACATACTGGTGTATCTATTGGTATATTTAATTCTCTAGAAATTAAATTAGCTGTTGTTCCTCCACTAATTGCTTTTCTTCCTTCAAAGTTTTTGAATACATTAGCATAATAATTGTCTTTTTCCATGTGATATGGAGGTCCTGTAAATACCATAGATTTTCTTGGTTTTCTACAGTGTACACAAACAGCAGAAATGTCATCTTTTGAACATCTGTCAGGTTCTAGAGAACAAGCAAAATCAACAATATATTTTGATAAATCTCTACTTGTTATAAATCTATCTTCATTTAATTTATGTAAAACGGCTTCAATAAGTCCTTTACGTCTTAATCCTAACTTGAATTTATCTGTTCCTAAACCTGACTGTGTTACTCCATCAGAACAGAATATCAGTCTATCTCCTTCTTTAAGCTGAATTTTATATACATGCATTTTTCTGTTTTTGAAGTTTTCTGAAGTTATTATTTCACATTCTGGTTCAAGGATTTCATTATCTCTAATCCATAAAAATTGAGGATTCCCTTCTTCTACAATTTTTGTAACGCCTTCAGAATTACAATTCATAACAGAAAAAGTTGAATAGCTTATTTTTCTGATTTGGCAGACAGGTAGAGAGTTCATCATAATTTCGCAGGCTTTTCTAACATCGGAATCTGCTTCAATAAACTTTAAAAGCATTGTTGCTGTCATACTTGCTAATATATTAGCTTTTATGCCACTACCTAAGCCGTCTGATAAAACTGCGAGTAGCCTATCAGTTTCAGGATCTCTTTTAGACACAAAATAATCCCCAAATGTATTTTGGTTATATTTTTTCTCTTGTGTACAATAGATATCTATAAACATTATCTATGATCCTTCAGGTTTATTCTCATCTGTTGTATAATCGTCTGCGATGGTACTTAATAAAAGTTCTGTTTCTACCATGTGTTCACCTAATAGAATGGCGATTTCTTGAACTTTTGCAATGTTTTTACTAATAACTTCTTTTGCTCGTTCTGCAATTTTTTCTCTGTTTAATTCTGATTGAGTTACATCTGTAATAATTGCACCAACAATTTCATTTTCTTCAATAATGAAAACATTGATGTCGTAAAGTTTGTTGCCACAAATGTAATGCTCTTTATGAATATCTTTACCTGTTTTAAGAGCTGTTTTTAGTAAATCTGCAAATGGAATAATTCTATCTATATCTGCTCCATTTACACCTTCCGGTCGTTCTGAGAATATTTCATACATATCTCCACAGAACATTTTCATAAATGCATTATTTGATTCAAGTATCTGGTTCTTGTTATCAATCATTACCATTGCAGATGGCATACATCTAAGCATTGCGGCTGCTTTTCTTAGTGCTATTTTTCTCATATATGAAACGCACATTGAAGGTTCTGCTTCTCCTGTTAAAATTGCTTGTGCAAGTTCTCGACAAGTTTGAAATCCACAGCCTCCACAATTTAATTCATCTTCTTCATTGTGTTTGCCGATTCTTTCCATTGTTTTCATAATCATTTCTAATGGAAATTCTTGTTTTTCTTTTGATTCGACTGTGTATTCCATTTTTACAACAGTGCTAGGCTCTTGTGGTATTTCATCTCGTTTTTCGAAGTTGTTTAGTACATTTGAAGTCTTAAGTAATGTAGATTTGCATAAACTTACTCCTGGACCGTTTATACAACCTCCATCACAACCAAGTGCTTCTACAAATATTTTTTCTTCTAATTTTTCAGGTTTTAGTCCATTTAATGCCTTATCTAAACTATGCAATGTGCATATATCAACTAATTGAACATCTTCTTCTATGCCTGAATATTTTAAGGTTTCATTCATACCACCTAAAATTGGGTATAAAGAACCTTCATTTGCTCTTTGTGGTATAAAATCTTCATCTGGAGAAATTTCAAGTTTTGATAAATCAATGTATGATTCTTTTACCCAATAATTTAATTCATCAAAAGTCAGTGCATAATCAATTAAATCGTGGTGTCTGTCTGATTCATTTTTCTTTGCAATACAAGGCCCAATAAATACAACTGCAATATCATCTCCATAATGTTCTTTTAACATTTTTGCATGAGTTAATGCAGGAGATGCAATTGGGGTAATATATTTAGCAAATTCTGGTTTATATAATCTAATATAATCAACAACTACAGGGCAAGCACTTGATATAAATAAGCCTTTATCTGCTTGTTTTAGCATCTTAGCAGCTTCGATTGAAACTTCTTGTGCGCCTAATGCTGTTTCGCTTACGCCATGAAAACCAAGCGTTTTTAATAATGTTATTATCTGAGGTTTTGTGTAATCAAAAATACTAATCCAACTAGGGGCTAATGATACAATAACTTTTTTATCTGTAGCTAAAAGAGCTTTTACTTTATCAACATCATATCGGATTCTTTTTGCATTAGATGGACATGCTGTTACACAGTGTCCACAAGCTATACACCTGTCTGCTATTACTGATGCACTTCCATCTTTTATTTGAATGGATTTAACATAACATTCTCTTACACATTTATAACAATCGTGACATTCATTTTTTAATGTGTAAACAGGTGAAAGTTTGTTGCCCATTTTATAATTCCTCTAAAATCTTTTTAAGCTCCAAATAATTTATATTACAGTATTCTTTACCATTGATTATTATTACTGGACCTTTGTCACATTTATTTGTGCATCTAAGTCCTATTAATTCAATGTTTGCATCTAATTGATGTTCATTTATGTAATTTTCAAGTGTTTCAATGTTTTCATCGTTTCCTCTTGCAAAACAAGAGCTACCCATACAAATTTTTATTTCATTCATAATATTTTAGCTTTCAATTTCAGTATCGTCAATAGTTAATTGTAAGAAATGTCCTATTAAGTTTTCATTCCATACATGTATATCTTTTGGAACATCCAAAATGCATTGTGTAAAGTTCCATATATATTTTATACCAGAATCAATTAAAAAGTCAGCAACTTTTTGTGCTTGATTATGTGGAACTGTAAGTATTGCTATTTTTACTCCCAATCTCTCTGTTAAATCTGGAAGTTTACTAATATGAAATATTTGTTTGTCTCCAATACTTATACCTGTTTTTAAATCATTACTGTCAAATAATGCAAGAATATTAAAACCATAATAGTCAAAATTGTCATTTTTAGCAAGTGCTAAACCTAAATTACCAGCACCAACAATAAATACATCCTTATTTTTGCTAAAAGTTAATCTATGTTCTATTACTTCTTTTAGTTCTTTTACAGAATAACCAACTTTACACTTACCTTTGTAGTCTAGTAATTTTATATCTTTTCTAATTTGAGAATCATCTACATTTAGTAATTGAGATAATTTCATGCTTGAAACGTGCTCAATTCCTTGTTCTATAAAATCAACTAAAACACAATGATAAAGGGTTAATCTGCTAATTACTTTATTTGAAAATCTATCAATCATTTTTTATTACTTCTCTTTTATTAAAAAAGAGCAAGGAATATTAATTATTCCTTGCTCATGTTGTTTAATTATACGATACCATTGTATGCATCTGTATAAAGTTGTTTGATTTGTTCCATTAATGGATATACAGGGTTTGCACCTGTGCATTGGTCATCGTATGCTAGTTCAACTAATTCATCAAGATTGTCGAAGAATTCTTTTTCGTCAACGCCAAATTCTTTAATAGATTTTGGTAAGTTAACTTTTGTCATTAATTCATCAACTGCTTTAAGTAATAGTTCAACTTTTTCATCATCGTTTTTACCACCTAAACCAAGTTCATCAGCAATTTGTGCATATTTAGTTTTTGCACAAGGGAACTTGTATTGAGGGAAGATTGCTTG
>CALUWB010000046.1 GCA_944324375.1 Candidatus Gastranaerophilales bacterium
ATTATTTTTTTGAAATTCATTGTTAATCTACCTGTATGAGCCCGTAACTATCTGTTGGAAATCCTAAATCTTCCATAGTTAGTGGAGCGCCATACTTTACAGTATCTAATATACCGTATCTTAAATCTAGCATTTCTATACTTGCTCCACAAACCATAAACAGAAATAGTATGCAGGCAACTTGTAATGCTCTATATTTTGGACGTTTATAATCGTCTTTTACTTCTTGGATTAAATCTGAAACTCGTTGCATTTTTTCATGTTCTTTTCTGCAATCTTCACATTCTGCAAGGTGTTTCTGTAAAGTTGCTTCATCTGAAAAAATAAACAGAGATTCATATTTATCGCATTTTTTGTTCATTTAATTACCTCTTCTGTTTATATAACGAAATTTATTTTAAAATGTTCATTTTTTATTTTTATATTAATTAACAAATCTTTACATAGCTGAAAGTGAGAATATTTCGTAAATCTCTTCGTCTGATAGCTCTGTAATAATCTTTTCACCTTCGTATACAGCTAAATCTGCTAATTCTTTTTTTGTTTTTAGCATTTCATCAATTTTTTCTTCAAATGTTCCTAGAGTAATCATTCTATGAACCATTACATTATTTGTTTGACCTATACGATATGTTCTATCTGTTGCTTGTTCTTCAACAGCTGGATTCCACCATAAGTCATAATGGATAACATTTGTTGCACTTGTTAAGTTCAAACCCGTTCCTCCAGCTTTTAGAGAAAGAACCATAACATGAGAATCTTTGTTATTTTGGAATTCTTCAATTAATTTTTCTCTTTGACCTATTGTTAATGAACCATGGAAGAATAATGGATTTTCATTACATTCATCTGTAATAATTCTTGTTAAAATATCACCCATTTCTTTATATTGTGTAAATATAAGTGTTTTTTCATTGTTGCTTAATATTGAATTTACCAAATCAATACATTTTTCCATCTTCCCTGACATTTCTTTTGTCATTTCACCTGCTTTTAAGAATTGATATGGGTGGTTACAAATTTGTTTTAATGATGTAATCAGTTTAAAGATGTTTCCTCGTCTGTTTACACCTGATACTCCTGCAATTTTACCCATCATTTCATTAAGAGTTTTTTCATATAACATAGCTTGAGCTGGTGTTAGATAACAGTAATCATTAATTACAACTTTATCTGGTAAGTCTGAGATAACTGATTTATCTGTTTTTAAACGTCTTAGAACGAATGGAGAAATTGACATTCTAAGTTTTGATGCTCTTGAGGTTTCTTTAAAACGTTCAATAGGTATTGCATAACTCTTTTGGAATTCTTTTAAAGAACCTAAATATCCTGTATTAATAAAATCAAATATGCTCCATAATTCTGTTAATCTATTTTCAACAGGAGTACCTGTCATTGCTATTTTAATATCCGATTTTAGTATTTTAATAGCCATTGTTTGAGCTGTGTCAGGGTTTTTAATATTCTGTGCTTCATCAACAACTATCATGCCCCAAGTTTGTTTCTTCATTTCTTCGGTATCTATACGCATAATTGCATATGTTGTTAAAATGACGTCATTCTTAAGGTCTAGTTGTCTATCTAAACCATGATATTTTGCAACTTTCAATTCAGGTGCAAACATTTGAAGCTCTTTCATCCAGTTCCCCATTAATGTTGTTGGACAAATTACAAGTACAGGTTGTTTAAGCTTATTTTCTTCTTTAAGTTTTAAGATTAAACTAATAACTTGAATTGTTTTACCAAGCCCCATATCGTCTGCCATACAGCATCCAAAACCTTTTGATACATTCGTCCAAAGCCATTTTAATCCTGTTTGTTGATATTGTCTTAACTCTCCATTTAATGCTACAGGTGGTGTTATATCCACAGCTTTGGCAAAGTCTTTAATTACATTTGCATATGCTTGATCATAATTGAAATCGTAATCTTGTATTCTTCCAGACATTGATGCATGCAAAAGTTGTAATCTTGTCATTTTCTTGTGATTTGCATTCAATATTTGTTCTGCAAGTTTTCTACCTTCTTCTTTATCTATTAAAATATACTTGTCATTATATTTTACTAAGCCACTATTAGTTTCTACAAGTTTATTAAATTCTTCTAATGAGACTTTTTCATCTCCTAGTGACACCTCATAAGAAAATTCTAAAATATCGTCTAATGATATAGAAGATGATGATACGGTATTAAATATTTCCATCAATTCATCTGAACGTTTTTCTTTTACTTTTGCATTAATTGACGCTCTTGGTACAATTATATTTGTCAATTCTTCTGGTAGTATTACTTCAATTTGTGCTTTTTGAAGGTAATATGATGTCTGTGCAATGATTTTATAAACTTCTCCTAAATTTAATTTAAGAGATAATTTTTCTTCGTCTTCAAATAATGTTTCTAATTCCGGCATATATCGTAATGCAAAGTTTAATTGCTTTTCTATAATTTTAGCGATATCTGAAGAATTAGCATCCCAAATTTTATCTTTTACGTATAATTCATCCATTAGAATTGTTTCATTATTTTTTCTATTTCTAATATGAATTTTTAATTCAAAGTCTTCACTATTTTCTATCTTATTAATTTTGAAGAACGGTATAACGTCATATTTGCCTAAATAAAGTTCATCAAACCATTGAGCAAAGTTTTCTGCTAAATCTTTTCCTTTCATCAATGATTTCTGTTCTAAATCTTTAAGTAAATAGTTGCCTGATTTTACATCTTTAAATCTATAACTTTTGATGTGTAAAAATTTGTATACAACATAATTTAAGTAATCGTGTACAAAATCCGTTATAAAATTTCTAGGCTTTTCTCCTTTAATAAATAAGTTTTCTGGTATATTTTCTTCTAACTCATTTATAATTCGTGCAATTTGTTTTGTTTGAATAATTGGTTCGTAAACTATTCTAAAGAAATTCCCTCTTACTTTTACTGTTGGGATGAAATATAGTTTTTCAACTAATTTCATAACAAATTGAGTTAGTTTATTAAAGTACACAAAAGTTGGAGTTACAGCACTGAAATCAAGTATTTCGTCAAAACCTCCAAAATAATCTAAAACTAAATCCAAAGGCATAACGTAACCGATTTCACCATTTACTTCTTTGGGTGTAAATCTGAACATTGAGCCTTTGGATTTTAGATAAAATTGAAAGTTATTTGTAGGTGTTACAAAAAATGATAGTTTATCATTTTCATTAATTAAAAAGAAATCTGTATTTCTGACAGGAGAATTTGGACTTAAAAATATTCCAGCAAATTCATCTTCAATTAGTTGATATATCAAACTTAAAGTAAATCTAAAATCCTTATTTTTAAACCCTTCAGGATTTTCACTAAGGTTTAAGAATAGTTCATCTACATTGTTTTTTTTGAATGATAAATCTATATCTAATGATTTTGTTTCTGTCATATATTCCTTTACTTAATTAATGAGTCACATTCCATTTCTTCTGGTTTTTCAATCCCGAATAAATCAAGAACTGTTGGTGCAACATTACATAATGCTCCATCAGACTTTAATTCTATTTTATGATCTGGATTTATAACAACGAATGGAACAACATTTGTTGTATGTGCTGTTTGTGGTTTTCCTGTTTCTTCGTCAACCATCATTTCAGCGTTTCCATGGTCTGCTGTTAATAACATTGTAACATTTTTCTCTTTGCATTTTTCTGCAATTTTACCAACACATTCATCAACAACTTTGCAAGCTTTAGTTGCTGCTGCAATATCTCCTGTATGCCCAACCATATCAGGGTTTGCAAAGTTTACTAGAATGAAACGATACTCTTCATTATCTAATGCTGATAAAACATTATCACATACTTCATATGCACTCATTTCTGGTTGCATATCGTATGTTGCAACTTTAGGTGATGCTACAAGTTTTCTTGTCTCATGTGCTTGTGGTTCTTCAATTCCTCCATTAAAGAAGAATGTAACGTGAGCATATTTTTCTGTTTCTGCTGTTCTGAATTGCTTAATTCCATTTGCTTCTAAAACATCGCCTAAAATATTAACCATTTTAGTTTTTTCAAATGCAACTGGGAATGTGAATGTTGCATCATAACTTGTCATTGTTACATAGTAAATATTTTCTAAAACTTTCTTCCTGTTAAAACCATCAAAATCTTTGAAGTTAATAGCTTTTGAAATTTCTCTTGCTCTATCAGGACGATAATTGAAGAAGATAATCGCATCATTATCTTTTATTCTTGATTCGTCACCATCTATTACTGTTGGTAATACAAATTCATCTGTTTCATCTTTTGCATAAGATTGTTTTACAGCTTCAATAGATGAATTTGCATGTTCTCCTTCTCCTAAAACTAAACAATTATATGCTTTTTCTACTCTATCCCATCGGTTATCTCTATCCATTACATAATAACGGCCAATAACTGAGGCTATTTTAGGTAGGTTATATTTCTTTAACTCATCTTCTATTGGTTGTAAGTATTCACAAGCACTTGCTGGTGGGGTGTCTCTTCCGTCTAAAAATGCGTGAACATAAACCTTAGTTAATCCATTATCTGCTGCCATTTTAATTAATGCTTCTAAATGGTCTAATGATGAATGAACTCCACCTGTTGAAACTAATCCATATATATGTAATGATGAATTATTTTTCTTTGCATGTTCAATAGCAGCTATGAATCTTTCATTTTTAAAGAATGAACCATCTTTTATACTTCTGTTAATTTTTGATAAATCTTGGTAAACAATTCTACCAGCACCAAGGTTAAGGTGTCCTACTTCTGAGTTTCCCATTTGTCCTTCTGGTAATCCTACATATTCACCATCTGCGTGAATAACTGTTGATGCTTCATTTTTTATTAAATTCGGTACATTGATTGGGTGTGCAAGACTTGTTGCATCGTGTTCTGGATGTCCTGCGTGACTTATTCCCCAACCATCCATAATACATAATAATACTCTTTTTGACATAATTATCTCTTCCTTTTCTATTGAGATAATTTTATCAAGAAAGCATTTTGATTTCAATATTAGGCTACATACATAAGATTACTTGTTGAGAAAAATCCATAATCTTTAGAATATCCTATTGTTAATTCTAAATCTGGCATTGAATTAAAACCTTTTTCTGCAACTTCTTTTAATAGCCTTTTTGAATAATCATATGCAACATTTTTAAAGTCTTGTGGTATTAATGTATCTTTATCAATTCCTTGTTTTATTAGTGAAAGAACATTTTTACCTTCTTCTGTATAGTAATTCCCGTTTCTAAGGGTTAACTCTGATAAATTTTCCCCTGTTAAATTTTTAACGTTTTGATATGCTTTGTATTTTGTAAGTGCTTCTTGGTTTACACTTCTTGAATTTTGAAGCGTATAATAAAATAATTCTTTAGCGTTGTCACCTTCTTTTAATATTTCATTAACTTTTGATAAATTTTTTGTATTTTTTAACCCTTCAACTGCGATAAAATATTCATATGGGTCAAATGATATTAATAATGTATCTCCTTCTTCAACATCTATACCTTTGCTGTCTAATAAGTTTTTCATTTGTGTACTTATTATTCTTTGGTTAGATTCTTTATCTTTTAATAATTGACTTTCCCAATCTTCTTGATTCCAATTTATTCTTGGATCATCTAAATTTGAGTTTTGATATGTCCCATATAAGGTTGCATTTAACTCGTTATCATACATTGCTCGTGTTGCTTCATCAGCATTTAACCTATCCATATAGGTTGTTCCATCTTTGCCAAAATATTTTTTTCCGATTAGTTCATATACATCGTGCACTGTCGCACATTTTGATCGATTATCTGCTGCTACGACTGCTAATTTTTCTTCAAATTCACGGATTGCAATATTCTTTTCATTGTAAGGATCTTCATTCATGCTATGCAAACTATTAGCATTTTCATTATATCTTGCAACCATTTCTTGATATCGATCTTGTGGCTCAGATACTGATAAGCTATACTCATTATTGTAATAGTTGTAATATCCCATTTCAACCATTTTTTAACGCCTTATATTTTTCTCTTATTCCAGTTGTTGAAAATAAATATTATATATATATTATTTTAATATATTATTTAATAAATTCAAGTGTTTTGAAGTTTTTTTTGTTACAAATTGTGATAAAAATAACAATAAATTGTGAAGTTTATCACTATTCTATATCCAAAAATTTATGTACTTGTGGAATTAGGCGTATATTCTTATATCTCTTTGAAAATTTATCAAATACATTTATTATTGTTTGGTTAGGTATTGATAATTCATTGTCTATCATTCTTGGTTGTAAAATTAATTCTAAATCGTACATTTTAGCTATATATATACAACTTTCAATTTCTTTATCTGTTATTCGATGGTCGAAAATTATTTTTGCAAAAACTTTTTTCCCATTACAATCATATTGTCGAGTAATTGCACAATCAATTTTTGAATCTTTAATTGCTTTAAAAAATTGATTGTGGAGCTCAAATGAATTTTGTATGCCTGAACAGCTTGGAAGTTTAATATCTGCTGCAATTACATCGATGTATGGTAAAATTTTATCTAAATTTTCTGTTATTGTTGCATTTGTTTCTAAATAAAATTTAGTTCTAACTTTAGGTAAAAATTCTGCTAAAAATTCATTCCAAATAAGGGGTTCTCCTCCGGTTAGTGAAATATAATTGATTGAATTTATATCAAATTTTTTATTTATATACTCTATTAATTCATCAGGTGTAAATTCAAAAAATGTATTTCTTTCATTAATATTGTCTGGTAAAAATGGTGTATCACAATAATCACAATTAAGATTGCAAGCACAAAATCTTATAAATAATTGTTTTGTTCCAATATATAATCCTTCTCCTTGTATGGATGAAAATATTTCTTTAATTTTTGCTTTATTATTGGTATTACTCATAAATTTTCTCTCTTATATTTCTATTTGATGCAAGTTTTAATTTCTCATAAAGTATTCTTTCTTCAGCAGTTAAATCTTTTGGAATTTCAATAGATATAGTTATTATCATATCACCTTTTTTCCCGTCTTTTTCTAATCCTTCTTTGGCTAATCTATATTTTTGTCCATTCATTGTATTGGGCATAATTTTCATTTGGACAATTCCATCTGGAGTTTTAACTTCTATTGTACAACCTAATACTGCTTCATATGGCTCTAATGGTATAGTTTGTAGTATATTTAACCCATCGTATTGATATTTTGAATTCTCTGTGTCAACTTTTATTATAAGATATAAATCTCCATTTTTGCCTCCATTAATACCTTGATTCCCTTCACCTGCAATTCTAATTTTTGCTCCGTGTTTTACTTTTTCTGGAATTCTTACTGATAATTTTTTGTGTACAGAAATTTCTCCGGCTCCTTTACAATAAGCACATATTCCACCATTAGCAAATTTCCTACCATGACATTTATGACAAGGTTCTGTATGGAGTATATTTACACTTCTTGTTGTCCCTTGTAATGCTTCTAGCACTGTAATTGTTATTTCTGAGGTTATATCTTTACCATCAATTTTTTTGGCTGAATATTTTGTTTGTTTGGGTCTTTCAGATTCTTTTGTCTTTTTTATAAAACTTTCCCAAGCATCTTGAAATGCATTTTTATTATTATGTTGGTTTGTTTTTGTATTAGTATTTGTTTTGTTTTTTGTATTATTTTCTTTTGATTCTGCTTTTTTATTTTTTGTATTACTACTTGTATCTGTATTGCTATTTGTTGTTTGTGGCTCTTTCTCTTTTGTTGAACTATTTTTTTGTGATTTTGCGTTATTAAAAATACCTCTTATAGCATCATATTTTTTTCGTTTTTCTGGGTTTGATAATATTTCGTATGCTTCATTTAGTTCTTTAAATTTATTTACTACATCTTGAGAATTCCCTGCAACATCTGGATGCCATTTTCTCGCAAGTTTACGAAAGGCTGATTTGATTTCACTATCAGTCGCATCCGGTTTTATTCCCAAGATTTCATAATAATTTTTTTCCATACTTATAATATTAATTCTTTTATTAAAAAAATCTATTATCCGATACTAATAGTCTTGATTACCACCTTCATCTTCATCATCTTTTAGTGATGATAAATCTGCAGAATACATCCCATCAAAATCTTCTGGGAGCATATCATTATCAGGCCAAACAGTGCCATCATCAAATCTACAAGCATTTAGATTGTAACTTGTTGATAAATCAGAATTTGTTAAATCTGTTTCTTGCAAAACACAGCCTGCCATGTCTGCTTCGTGAAAATTACAATAATCTACTACTGCATAGCTGAAATCAGTTCCATTTAATATTGATGATGTAAAATAGCATTCTGCTAAATTTGAACGAGTAAAATCTGATGAAGTTAAATCACAATTTTCAAATTTTACATTAGTTAGATGGGAATCAGCAAATGTTGATGATGACAAATCTACATTTATAAAGTTCGCATCTGATGCTGTAATGTTTGAAAAATCTACTTCTGTTAAATCTATGCCTGATGATTGATTATCTTCAATGTATTGATTGAATTCCGAAACATCTTCTTGTAATAGTGTTATTAACTCATCTTTTGTCAACATAAAATTGTTTCTCCTCTAACTGATTATTTTGGTTTGAAGTGCTAGTAATACTGCTTGTGTTCTATTAGTAACTTTTAATTTCTTGAAAATAGTGTTCATATGAGTTTTTACAGTTACATCTCTTACAAATAATTTTTTTGCAATATCTTGATTACTTGCACCTTTGGCTACTAATGATAATACTTCTTTTTCTCGTTCTGTTAATGGTTCAATATCTCCATCAGGCTTTATAGAAATATCCATTGTTCCTGATTTTTCATTTTGCCATTTTGAACGTCTTAGAATTGCCTCAATTCTTGCTAATAGGTTAGGTAATACAAATGGTTTAACAATATAATCATCGGCCCCTATTTTTAGACCTGATACAATCTTATGTTCTTCACTAACAGCTGTTATCATTATAACAGGAATATATTTTGTATTTTTGTTATTTCTAATAGCTTTAAGCGTATCCCAACCATCCATATTTGGCATCATTACATCTAATAAGATTAAGTTTATTGATGAATAGTCTTTTGATAAAATATTTAGTGCTTCAACTCCGTCATTTGCAACGACTACTTCATAACCGTACATTGGCAATGCTTCTTGTAAATATTTGGGATTATCATCGACTATTAATATTTTTGCAAAATCTTCCATTTTTACCTCAAACTATATTTTCTTTAAGCGCTTTTATTGCTGCTTGTAATCTATCATCTACTTCTAACTTTTGTAAGATACTAGCGACATGAACTTTTGTTGTATTTACACTTACAAAAAGTTGCTTTGCTATTTCTATGTTACTATACCCTTCTGTTATTAATTTGAGAATTTGTTTCTCTCTTGATGTTAAATTATATAACTCTTTTGTATTTGTTACATCATTCATTTGGGTGTTTGTTGCTGCCTTTAAAACAATATTTGATATACTAGGATCAAACCAGGATGCTCCATCAAGAACAGAATTAACTACTTGTATTAGCCTATCTAAATTTATTTCTTTTGAACAATATGCATTCGCGCCTGCTTTTAGGCTATTTAATACATCTTTTTCATCGTTGTGAGATGTGAGAACAACAATTTTTATCGTTGGATTCATTTTTTTGATTTCTGTTGATGCTGTTATACCATCAATTTCTGGAAGGCCTAAATCCATTATGACTAAATCTATTTTATTTTCTTTCACAATTATGTACGCATCTTCTGCTGATTTAGCTTCATAAAGGGTATTTACATATTCTACACCTTCAAATGTTGTTTTTAATCCAAATCTTGTGAGTTCATGATCTTCTACAATCAGAATGTTATATTTCATTTATTCGCAACCTTGTTTATTTTTATATCACTACTTTTATAATTTAATTCTGTTTCTTTTTTCTTTAAAAGGCTTTGATAATAATAGTACCTAAAATTGTTATCGTCAAGATAATTTGCTACTGATAAATAATCTTTTGCTAATTTTAGATTCCCATTTTCTATCATTATTCTTGCCAAATCAATCCAGGATTCTTGAAATTTTGGATTAATTGACGCTGATTTTTTTATATAATCTATTTCTTTATTTGGGCTTATTAACCCTATTTTGTAATATGAAATATATGAATTTTTATAATCTTCGATTAATTCTTTATAAATATCATTTGCTCTCTTTGTATTAGATGTTTTTGTGTATGCTATTGCCATTTTTTCAAGGGCTTCTTGTTTAAATGCTTTTTGAGATGATGCATCTTTATAGTATTTTATTGCTAATTTAAAATTACCTTTTTGGGCTTCTACATCTCCTAATGTTATAAGAGAATTTGCATCTGAGGATGTAATAGAATATGCTTTTTGTGCATACTCACTTGCTTTATTATAATCTCCTTGTGCTAGGTAGCATCTACTTATCATTGAATACATTTTTGAGTTAATTTTTTTATTTTTTGTTATCCCACTCATAAATATTCTATTTGCTTTTGTATAGTCTCCTTCTGTATAATAGAAACTTCCTAAATGATAATCTTTTTCATAAGGTTTTGTTGATAATAAGTAAAGCGTATATTCATTTGATGATTTAATTTTATTGTTTAAACTTGAAAGCTGAAATTTCTCTGTTTCAATTTCTTTTAATAATTTTTTAGTAGTTTTACCTTTTTTATCTGTTGTATATATTTGCGCTTTGAGAATTTTATAATTTAAATTTGTCGGATTAAGCTCTGTTGCAATATTTATATGTTGTTTTGCTTTTTCTAAGTCATTTATTCTGAAACATCCTAAAGCCATTATATAATTTGCATAATCATAATCTTTTAATAATTGTGGATATCTATCTAATTCTTGTACTGTTTCTTTTGCTTGATCATTATATATTATGTTTGAATATAACTCTGCAAGAATAATTGTATCTTGCTTATTAATGGGGTTTTTGGGATAGTAGAATTTTTTTGTTTCTTCAATGTTAAGTTTTGAGATATCTAAGTCTTCAATTTTACTATATGCTAAATTTGATAAATCAAAGAATCCTAATTCTGCAGTTTTATTTGCTAAAAGCAATAGGTAAAAATCTGTTTTAGGTGTTTCAGATATCAGATTATAAAAATCATCATAAGAGATTTTTATATTAAGATTCTCAAATTTATTTATTGCATTTGCAACTTTTTTTTTGAATATAATATTATAATTTTGCTTTTTAACTGGTTCTACTTTAATAATATCTGTTTGCAAAATAGAATCATATACCATTTCAGCTGATGAACTATATGAAATTAATATAGTTAATATAAAAACTAATATGATTTTTATTCTAAGTTGCATTTACAAGATTTCCTGTATAGTAAAAGTTAAACTTATTCACTAATTCTGAGTTTTCACCTGCATTAAGTTTATTATATAAATCTAACAATGTATATTTTGATAAAAGAATTTTATCTTCATCACTTAATACTAAATGATTTTCTGTTAAAAATACTTCAGTAACTTTATCAAGAGTTATTGATAAAAATTTATCAACTACATTTTTATCAAAATGTGTGCCAGAATCACCAATTAATATACTTATAACTTTAATAATTGGCATTTTATCACGATAGTGTCTTTTGGATGTAATCGCATCAAATACATCTGAAACAGCAAGAATTCTGCCTCCAAAAGGTATTTCTTCTCCCTTAAGATGTCTATAATATCCTGAACCATCGTATTTTTCATGGTGGGAACAGGCTATTTCTGTTATGAGTTTAAATTCATCAGACATATTAATTTTTTCTAAAATGTTGTGAGTGATTTCAACGTGTTGTTGTATATGTTGATATTCTTCAGGAGTTAGTTTCCCTTCTTTTTGTAAGACAGAGTCTCTAATTCCAATTTTCCCAATATCGTGTAATGCTGCAGCTTTTTGTATGATTTCAATATCTTCTTGAGGTAGATTAAATGCTTCTGCTATCAAGGTTGAATACATTCTTACTCTTGTAGAATGACCTGATGTAATTTTATCTCGAGCGTCAATAGAGGCACCGAGGGTACTTATAAAACTATCAAATATTTTCTTTTGTTCTTTTAAAAGTTCTTCTTGGCGAGCAAATAATGTTGCATTTTCAAGTGATATACCAGCACTTGAGCCAATTGTAACAAGTAAGTCTTCATCTTCTTCTGTAAAATATCCTGTAATTTTGTTTAGTACTTGAAAAACACCTATTGTTTCTTGTTCGATATTTTTTATTGGCATACAAAGAATTGTTTTCGTTTTGTAACCAGTTTCTTTATCAACATTTTTATTAAATCTGCTATCTGAGTATGCATCTTTAATATTTATTGTTTCTCCAGTTTGAAAAACGTGTCCTGCTAGTCCTTTATTTGACTTAAATCTTAATTCTGTACTGCCTAAACCTAAAGCTACTTTTGACCAAAGTTCATCTGTATCCTTATCATACAAGTAAACTGTACATCTATCAGCTTGGATTGCTTCTTTTGTTTCTTCTGCTATTGTTTGTATAAGTTTATCAATATTTTTTTCTGCAGCAACTGCTTGACCAATTTTTACGAGAGCTAAAAGGGGATCTTTTTTTACTTCTGTTGTGTACATGCTACCATTTTTAACTCTGTTGATATTTTCTATAAGTTGAGTTAAAAATTCGTGTTGGTTATTTTTTTCTGCAAGTCTTTTTGCATTATTGTAATGTAAAAGATATGTATTATTTTTTTCATTGTAATTAATATATCCAAGCACAAATTCATATAATATTTTATTTTCAATATTTTTATCATTTGTTAAAAGAATATTCGCATCTGCAAAATCTTGCAATGAACTTTCAAATTCATTATTAATATATTTTTTTAATCCGTTAAGAATTAAAAAAACAGAATAAAACTTATTATTTTGGCTTAATGATTTCCCTTCTATTAGGGCAGATATTGATTTAAGAATATAATTTGTTATATCCATACTTCCTCAAATTAATTGTATACTCTTTCGTTAATATATATCATTTTACTTAAATTTTCAAGATTTTCTACTTGTAATATTTGACTCAAATTGTTTAAAAATATCTTTCCCAACAAGTTGTTCAAGCCTTGCTCTAGCATCAGAAAAGTCCCCTTTTGCTTTTGCTAATTGGTTAAGTGATTCTCTGTAGTATGCATCAGTAATTAATATTACTTCTCTTGATGTTGTTTGAGCTTTTTCATAATTGATTTGTCTTTTTTCAGCCATATCTTGTGTCATGTCATAAATTTTTCGTGTTGTCATGTAGTCAAAATAGGCATTAACAACTTTTTGTTGAAGTTCATCAACTTTTCTAACTAAAATAATCATGTCAGCATCATTTACTTTTGTATACTTATAATTTAATGCTTTTGTGTCTTGAGACATGATTCCAAGGGTATTACCTCCAATTAATGAAGCACATGCCAGTAATGGATTTCCTGTTGTGGCTCCAACTAAACTAGACATGCTTGCAATACTTGTTAGAACTTTTTTAATTGCGCTATTATCAGGTTTATCTTTGTCTGGATTTGCTAATTTATATAGTGCATATTTTATTGTATCACTATTTGTTGCAGCACCTTGCCATAAAATTGATAAATCTGCAAGCATTATGTCATAGTCCATTTCTAATGATTGGCTAATTTCTAATGAAATTCTTTTAATACTTAAGTCTGCATAAGTTAGATTTTCAACCTTATTTTGCTCCTCAATCTTGATTTTTGCTCGTTCAATTTTTGTAGAGGCTTCTAGTTTATTTTCTATTTCATCTGTTGCCCCTACTCTATAAGCTGGATCTTTTAATGTATTAATATCATCATAAGTTATGGCTTGAACAACTAGCTCAGGTGTTAAAAATAATATAACTAGCAATAATATAATAATTCTTTTCATTTTACCACCTCTTTAACAAGAGCTGTACTAAAATCATACTGATAAATAGAAAGCTTATCTACAGCTGTTTTACCTGCTAATCTTTGTAAAGTAGAATGATATTTTCTTGCAAGTTGTTCTTCTTGATATTCTTGAATCCTAAGATTGTCATATAGTGATGATGAAATAGCTATATCTAATAAGTCATTTTTTGTTAAGGCTTTGTCATAGTTTTTATTATATAAAATCATTCTAGAACGTGTATCTTTTAGAGCATTAAGAGAATTTTTATAGTTATAATAAGTTGAAATAATTGTGTCTTGTAAATCTTCAATAAGTGCTGCAAGTTCTATAAGTTCTGTATCAGTTAAAGGAACTTCTTGTGGAACATTTTTTCTATTAATCAATGATTGAGCAAGCCTGCCAGCAGAGAAAGCAGATGTTTGTACAGCCATATTACTTGACATCATACAAGGTACAAATGATGCACCTGTAACTATTGCAGATAATGTTTTTGACATTAATGATGCGTGAATTCGTCTTTCGCTTTCAGGGGTTGCTAATTTTTTTAAAGCAAATTCAATAACTTTATTGTTTTCAACTGTTCCTTTCCATAGTAATTCAATATCTGCAACATCTTTTTCTTTTTGTAGTTCAATTAATTCATCAAGCACTTTTGTATCATTTAATAGTAACGAACCTGATAAAATTTTCTGTTGTTCTGGAATTTTTACGTTTTCTTTTGGCATTTCCCCTAAATTTATTTCTTCAAGGGCTGATACTCTACTCCCAACAAATATTAATAACAATACAGCTAATAGTTTTTTCATAATTAATTTATAGCACATTCAAAAATATAAATCCAATGGTCTATAAATATCCACCAAACGGATGTTACCCAACTAAGTATAAATTTATACAATTTTACTGTGGAGAGAGGTTAATGAAGATAGATATAAAAACTTCTGGAAAAGAAGTTTCTGATATAGCTGTAAAAGTTGATAGAAAAGAAAACAACTCTGAAGCATATAGGTTGTGTGTCAGAGGTGATGCTTTACGCTTTGCTAATCTTCATCAAGAATCGATATCCAAGTATTTACAATCAATTATGATAAAACGTAATAATCCTGACTCTTATTATGGATTAGGTGTTTCTTATAAATTTTTAGGTCATTATGATAAGGCTTTAGATTGTTTATATAAAGCATCAGAACAAGAAGCTGGTCGTTTTGAAACATATTATGAGTTAGGTATATGTCATTTATTAAATGGAGAACCTGCAAAAGCGATTGAGGTTCTAATAAAGGCTATAGTTATAAATCCGAATAATTCTGATGCTCAAATTCAACTTGCATTAGCACATGAACTTGTTGGCGAAGAAGATTTAGCTATGCTTATTTATGATAAGTTAATTGAAACTAAGCCAGGATATTTAAAGGCTTATGCTCATAAGGCATCATTATTAATATGTAATGGTAAGTATTTTGAAGCAAGTAAGATTTTCTTCAAAATAATCAAACTAAATGCAAATTATCATAGAGCATATTTAGGCATGGGAGTTTGTTTTGAAAATTTGAATAAAAAGGCAGATGCAAAACGTTATTATAAGAAGTTTTTAGAGCTTAAACCTGATTCTAAACATGCTGATTATGTTCAATCTAAGTTAGATAATTTAAGAAAAAAACAACCTTTTACAAATCCATTTGAAATTATTAAATTTTAATTTATATTACTACATTAAATATTTTTTCTGATATAATTTAGTTAATAATGTTATATTAGGAGAAGATATGAACGAATTATTAAAAAAGAGTGCAACTGAACAAAGTAAAGCTTTACAGAACAAAGAAGTTTCTGCTGTTGAATTAACAACAGCAACAATTAAGAAGATTAAAGAAATAGATGAAAAATTAGGCGCATTTAATTCTTTAACAGAGGAAACAGCATTAGAAACAGCTAAACAAGTTGATGATAAAATTGCCAAAGGAGAGGATTTACCATTATTAGCTGGTGTTCCGTTAGCATTGAAAGATAACATGAATTTAATAGGATCTAAAACTACTGCATCAAGTAAAATTTTAGAAAATTTTGTTTCTCCCTACAATGCGACTGTAACACAAAAATTATTAAATAATTTAGTCCCAATTGTTGGGAAAACAAATCTTGATGAATTTGCAATGGGGTCTTCAAATGAAAATTCAGCATTTAAAAAAGTTCACAATCCTTGGAATTTAGACAAAGTTCCTGGTGGTTCATCAGGAGGATCTGCAGCTGCAGTTGCTGCTTGTGAAGCTACATTAGCTTTGGGTTCTGATACTGGTGGTAGTATCCGTTTACCAGCAAGTTTCTGTGGTATTGTTGGTATGAAACCTACATATGGTAAAGTTTCTAGATATGGTTTAATAGCGTTTGCTTCTTCATTAGACCAAATTGGACCTTTTTCTAGAACAGTTGAAGATGCTGCTAATTTACTTGAAGTTATTTCTGGTTATGATTATCATGATTCAACTTCTTTGAATTTACCTGTTGAACATTATTCTCAATCTTTAAACAATGATATTAAAGGAATGAAAATTGGTGTTGTTAAAGAATTAATGGGCGAAGGTGTTTCTCCTTGTGTTCAAAAAGCAATAGAAAATGCTATAGAAACTTATAAAAATTTAGGTGCTGAAATAGTTGAAGTTTCTTTACCAAAAATTAAATATTCAATAGGTATTTACTATATCTTAGCAACAGCTGAATGTAGTTCTAACTTAGCTAGATTTGACGGTGTAAGATATGGACATAGAACAGCTAATCCTGAAAATCTTCTTGATATGTATTGCAAATCAAGATCAGAAGGATTTGGTGATGAAGTTAAACGTCGTATAATGCTTGGAACTTATGCTTTAAGTTCTGGTTATTATGATGCTTATTACAAAAAAGCTCAGCAAATGAGAAGACTTGTAACTGATGAATTTGTAGAAGCATTTAAAAATGTTGATGCATTAATTGGTCCAACTTGTCCTAATACAGCATTTGATTTAGGTTCAAGAGCAGAAGATCCATTAGCTATGTATTTAACAGATATAGCTACAATTTCATCTAACTTAGCTGGTATACCTGCAATAAGTGTTCCTGCAGGTTTTGATGTTGACGGTATGCCTATTGGACTTCAAATAATGGCTCCTCAGTTAGCTGAAGCTAAGTTATTTAATATTGCATATAAGTTTGAACAAGCTAATGATTTTTATAAATCTCTAGCTCCAGATTTATGTACTTGTTGTAAGTAATTTTAATATAATAATTTAAATTTCTAAAAAACGGAGTTTGCCACTCCGTTTTTTTAGTGTAATTTCTACAATCCTTTATTTGTGTAGGTTTTACACTATTTAGTTTTGTAAAATT
>CALUWB010000047.1 GCA_944324375.1 Candidatus Gastranaerophilales bacterium
ATTTCATACATAACCTACACACACTAACCTTCTACACACGAGGAATTACACAAAAAATTCCAACCTTCCATTTTCGGGAGGTTTTTTTTATGAGAAATTTTATATTTTCATGCCTTAAAATATTATATATGACTCAAAGACTTATTTTATAAGTGTTTGAGGATATTAAGGTTATATAAAGAGAGGTAAAAATTATGCTACACTATAATAGTAAGGTTACAAAAGAAAAGGGGAAATTATATGATACCTATTTTTGATTCAAAACGTCAATACCAAGAAATTGGTTCTGATATTGAAAAAGCAGTATGTGAAGTATTAAGATCAGGAGCTTATATATTAGGTCCAAATACAAAAGCATTAGAACAAGAATTAGCTGAATATACACAATCAAAATATGCAATTGCACTAAACTCAGGAACAGATGCTCTACATTTGGCATTAAGAGCTTTAGATATAGGTGCAGGTGATGAAGTTATCACAACAGCATTTACATTTGTAGCAACAACAGAAGCAATAGGTATCGTTAATGCAAAACCTGTATTTGTTGATATTGATCCGGATACATTTAATATTGATCCTGCAAAAATTGAAGCTGCAATAACACCTAAAACAAAGGCAATAATTCCTGTTCACTTATATGGTCAACCTTGTGATATGGATGCAATTATGGATATTGCAAAACGTCATGATTTATATGTAATTGAAGATGCTTGTCAAGCAATGGGTGCAACATATAAAGGTAGAAAAGTTGGTTCAATTGGAGATATCGGATGTTTTAGCTTCTATCCAACTAAAAACTTAGGTGGTATGGGTGATGGTGGTTTAATTACTACTAATGCAGAACATTTAAAAGATAGAATAATTGCATTAAGAAACCACGGTGGTGCTATTAGATATCACCATGATGAAATAGGTGTAAATTCAAGACTTGATGAAATTCAATCAGCAATTTTAAGAGTAAAATTACCACATCTTGATTCTTGGAATAAAAAACGTAGAGAAAGAGCTGCAATATATAATGAATTATTTGCAGGCTGTGAAGATATTATAACTCCAAAAGAACTTGATGATACTTATTGTATTTATCATCAATATACAGTTAAAATTCCTAACAGAGATGAAATTTTTGATAAAATGCACGAAGCAGGTATTGGAACAATGTTATATTATCCAATTCCTTTACATCTTCAAAAAGTTCATGAATATTTGGGTGTTGGTAGAGGTTCATTACCACATACAGAAAAAAATACTGATATAGTTATGTCTTTACCAATGTTTCCTGAGTTAACAAGAGAAGAACAAGAATTCATTGCTAATACATTAATTAAATTAGTAGAAGAAGCTAAAGCATTAGCTTAAAAAATAAAAAAAATAAAGAAGTTATATCGTGTATAAAGTCACGATATAGCTTCTTTTTTTGTGTAATTTTCTTGA
Organism: Candidatus Gastranaerophilales bacterium; assembly: GCA_944324375.1. Taxonomy (GTDB): domain Bacteria; phylum Cyanobacteriota; class Vampirovibrionia; order Gastranaerophilales; family Gastranaerophilaceae; genus UMGS1585. The sequence continues at coordinate 1,435 of CALUWB010000047.1, forward strand.
TTAAAAGCTTAGTTTATTGTATCTTAATGGTGTGAATGAAAAAAGATTTATTGATGTAGATTTAGTTATAAAAGAGTGCGGGATTAGTTCTAATATCGACCAAGAAATTAAAGTGCAAAATATCATAAATCTTGAAAATAAATATAATGAGTATGAGTTAGTTCAATTATATAACCATATATTAACTGTATCTAAAGAACCAAAAGTCTTAATGATTACAATAACATATGCTGATAAATTAAGAGATGAATCAACCCTAGGTCCTTTAGTTGATTTATTATTAACAAAAAATGGGATTAATGAAGAACTTGAACCAGATGATTTAATAAATCTTAGAGTTTTATGTGCTAAAGCAATATCAAATTACAAAGATACATCTGTGGTAGGAGCTTTATTATATTGTTTAAATAATAAAGATGAGCATTACAAAGTTAGATTAGCTTGTGCAGATGCATTAGGTAAAATTGGAGATAAATATGCAGTTGCTCCATTAATTGACTTAGTTCAAGATGAGGAAGAAAAATCAGTTTATCTAAAAGAATCTGCAGCTTCTGCATTAGGTAAAATTGGAGATTTAAGAGCTGTTGATCCTTTGGTTTCAATATTAGAAGCAAAACAAGGATTTTTAGATAAATTTTCTTTTCTAAAAGAAAGAGTTATTGAAGCATTAGGAAAACTAAGTATTGATAATCAAAAAGTAATCAAAGCATTAAAAAAATCACTATTAGACTCATCTCCAATGGTCAGAATAAATGCGATTGAAGCGATAATGAATTCAGGTGCTGACAATGCATCAGAATTGATTAAGACCTGTTTATTTGATGACGATAAAGAAGTTCAGAAAAATGCATTAATTGCAATGTATAACTTAGAAGGTCGTGATATTTTAGAAGAAGTTTTATCTTTAGAAGAATATTCAGAATATTTAAAAGAAGAAGCTCAAAATTTAATTGATGAATATGAGGATGATGATGAATAATAAATCAATTATTTTATTATCAGGAGGTTTAGATTCTCTTGTTTGTTTAGGCGCTGTAAAAGAAGAATATAATATTGAATTAGCTTTAACATTCGATTATGGTCAAAAATCAGCAAAACAAGAAATAGAAGCATCAAAAAAATTAGCCTCATATTATAAAATTGAACATCAAGTTATTGAATTACCATTTTTAAAAAAAATTACCAAAACAGCTTTAGTTGATGATAAAGATATACCTGAAAATGAACTATACACAGAATATAGCGCAAAAGCTGTTTGGGTTCCAAATAGAAATGGTTTGTTTTTGAATATTGCAGCAGCTTATGCTGATACGTATAATTTTACGCATATAATATTTGGTGCAAATAAAGAAGAAGGTGTTACATTTCCTGATAATACAAAGAAATTTGCAGATTTAATTACTAGTTGTTTTAAGTTTTCAACTTTGTGTAACCCACAAGTTGTTGCTCCATTGATAAGCATGGATAAAAATGATATAGTAAAATTGGCATTGGAAAAAAATTTGCCACTTGAATTAACGAGGAGTTGTTATAATAAAAGCAAGACAAATTGTGGGAAATGTGAATCTTGCAAACACTTGAAAGAAGCATTAATAAATAATGGGGATACAAAATATATAAGGGTTTTATTTGAAGATGTTAACTAAACTAATAGATGAAGATATTAAATATATAGGTTCTCAATTACAACCTCACTGGATTTATAAGAACTTTAAAATGCAAGGAGATGCAATAGTTGCATTTATTGGGGAATGTGAAGTTAAATTAACAGAGATGGTTGATATTGAAGATGTTATAAATAATGAGCCAATATATAGCAAGTCAATGTTGAGTTTTATAACAGAGCAATTTAATATTAATTTAGTTGAAGGTGTTTTTAGACAACGATTATTAATATGTATAATAAAAGAATTGTTAGAAAAAAGAGGGATTTTTGTTGTAAGAAAAGGTGATGATTTAATGATTGATGGTCGTAAGTTATCAGTTTCTATTGCAACAAAATCAGCAACATCAATTTTAATTCATACAGGGTTGAATATTGATTCGGAAGGTGCGCCTGTTAAGGCATCTGGATTAACAAGTGAATTAGGAATAACAGATATAAAAGAGTTTGCTATTGAGGTTATGGAAGCCTATGCTGAAGAACTCAAAGATATCGAACTAGCAAGTACAAAAGTCCGAGGAGTTTAAACATGGGGAATCAATATTATAAAAAGTATAATAAACAAGTAGAAGAAAAACCTAGTTATATAAAACTATTTTTCGGAGCATTTTTCATGATGCTTATATTGTTTGTTGTGATTGCCGTACACTTATTTTCAAGCGTTGACACAGCAATAGGTGAAAATGATGAAGGAGATATCAAAGAATCTGGTTTAGGTGTAAAGCACTTAATAGATAGTCGTTTAAAATTTATACAAATGGAAGATAATAATAAACTTCCATCAAATCAAGTCCCAAATGTTATACAATCAAAAGAAGAGGCAATGAATCAAACAAATAATTCTTCAGATGAAGTTCAAGTTCAGACATTTGGAGGGCAGGATTATTCGCATCCTTATGGTAATAGTAACTCTTTTTCTACATCTCAAACAACATTTCCAGAGGTAGATAAGCAAACAATAAAACATCCAACAGGTGTCCAACAGCAAACATCATCTACAAATACGGTTTATAAGGTTTTTGTAGGAACTTATAGTACACTAGAGCAAGCAAGAGTAGCTCAAAACATAGTTCAAGATGCAAACCTTGGGGTTACATCATTTGTTAAAACATTAACTAATGGAACTTACACAATACAAGTAGGTTCATATAGTGATATAACAAAGGCACAAAATTTAACAAATGAATTGAAACGTAATCATTTCCCAGCAAGAATGGTTCAAGAATAGATTATGAATAATTATTATTTAATTGATACACATGCTCATATAGATATGAGTACAAATGTCAGTGAAGTCATAAAAAATGCAAATGATAATGGAGTACAAAAAATAATTATTCCTTCTGTTGAGGAAGAATATTTTGAGAAAATAATTCAAATTGCAGAGAATTATGATAATGTTTTTTGCCAATTAGGTTTGTATCCATCTGAAGCTCAAAAATGGAATGATAAAATTGCTGATAAAATAAGAAAGTTAGCGCAAAGTAAAAAAGTTGTCGCAATTGGTGAAATTGGCTTAGATTATTATTGGGACAAAACATATATTGAAGAGCAAAAAAATATGTTCAAAGCTCAAATAATATTAGCAAATGAATTAAATTTACCAATCGTTGTTCACGATAGAGAGGCTCATAAAGATTCGATAGAGATAGTGAAAGAGTATAATAAATCATCAGAAATTGTTTTTCATTGTTTTTCCGGTAGTGTAGAAATGATGAGAGAATGTGTTAAAAACAATTGGTATATAGCCTTAGGTGGAGTTGTAACTTTTAAAAATGCAAAAAAAATGAAAGAAGTTGCCAAAGAAATACCATTAGAATACTTATTATTAGAAACAGACTCTCCATATTTAACTCCTGTTCCATATCGAGGAAAAGAAAATCAACCTGCATATATTAAATATGTAGCAGAAGAAATTGCAAATTTACGAAATGAGCCTGTTGAAGATATAATAAAAATGACAACAAAAAATGCAGAAAGAGTATTTATAATTTGAAAAAAGAACGTTTAGACAAAATATTGGTTGATTTAGGCTATTTTGAGAACAAAAGCAAAGCATCAGCAGCAATTATTGCAGGAGATGTAAGAATTGGTGATGAAAAAATTACTAAAGCAGGTTATCAATTAGATCCTAGCAAAGAATATGATTTTATTATAAAGACAATGCCTTATGTATCTAGAGGAGGATTTAAACTTCAAAAAGCATTAGATGCATTTACTTTTTCTCCTGAAGGAAGAATTTGTTTTGATGCAGGAGCCTCAACTGGTGGGTTTACTGATTGTTTACTTCAAAGAGGTGCTAAATACGTTTATGCAGTTGATGTTGGATATGGGCAACTTGCTTGGAAAATCAGAAATGATAATCGAGTTAAAACAATCGAAAAAACCAATTTAAAAATATGTACACCCGATGAAATATATTCAGAAACAGACATATGGGCAGATTTATTAGTATCTGACTTATCATTTATATCATTAGAAAGAACATTACCAAATTTAAAAAAACTTTTAAGCACTGAATTTCATGAAATGATTTGTTTAATAAAACCACAATTTGAAGCTGGCAAAGAATTTATTGAAAAAGGTGGGGTTGTTAAAAATCCAAAAATACATATAATGGTAATAGAAAATGTTATTAATTGTATTCATAATTTAGGATATAAAATAAAAGGATTAACATATTCTTCTATAAAAGGTCCTGCAGGTAATATTGAATACTTAATATATTTTTCAACGGAAAACATAGAAGAGAGTTATATTCAACCAAATTTAATAGTAGAAGAAGCTCATAAAGAGTTAAATAATCTTAACTAAATTAGTTAGCAAATTTAATTTTTTTGATTTTTATTATATTATAGTAAATGTGACTAGTTTATGAAAGGAGCCTAATGAATTGGAAATAACAAATAACTTTAACGGAACTGATGAACACTTAGGTAGACATATCTTAGCAGAATTTTTTGATTGCGACCCTAATATTTTGAATAATAAAGATAGAATTGAAAATAATATGGTAGATGCAGCAATTGAATGTGGAGCAACAGTCGTTCAAAAATGTTTTCACATGTTTTCACCATTTGGGGTAAGTGGAGTAGTTATCATTGCTGAAAGTCATTTATCAATACATACTTGGCCAGAATTGGGTTATGCTGCAGTAGACTTATTCACTTGTGGCAATAAATGTGACCCTAAAGTTGCTTATGAATTTTTGAAAAATAAATTAAATTCTAAAAAAGCTTTTTATACACAATTAAATCGTGGTATTTTAAATCACGAAACAATGCAATTAACTCATAAAACATTTGAACTTGCACAACATATTGAAAGCTAATTTATTAGAATGTTTTAATATAAAGCAAAACCATCCTGATATTATATCAGGAGGTTTTGTTTAAAAAATAGAGGAGAGATTATGGCACGAGTTTTAGTATCAATTAGCCCTGAATTTTTAAATGAAGTAGATTCTCTTGCAAATGCAGAACACAGAACAAGAAGTGAATTTATAAGAGAAGCTTTAAGAAGTTATATTAGAAGAAATAAACAGCAAGCTAATCTTGGGAAATACAATAAAGCTGCCAATTTATTAGATACGTTATTAGATTAGTAATTTATTTGATTAATAAAGTATTCTACCCATTTTATAATTGTAGCTATTTCATAAGGCTTAGGAATATATAAATCAGCACCTGAATTCAATACTAGCGTTTTATCATGTTGAACAGAGGTTGCAATAATTTTTGTATTTGCAAACTCTGTAGTAGATTTAATTTTAGAACATAATTCTAAACCTTTCATATCATCACCAGAATCTATTAATATTACTGCAGGCTGATATTCTTCCATTTCTTTTTCTGAAGAAATAACATCATAACCTTGAAGTTCAAGAGTTGTTCTGAGTAGTAGTTGAAGTGCTTCGTCTTTTTCAAAAATGGCAATTTTTTTATTAAATCGATTATAATTAATAGAATTTTCACCAGTTAATTTAGGTCTATCAACAATATAATTTGATTTTGTTGGAAGTTTAGCCATAGATTTTAATTGATACAGTTTAGATAATAATTTATCAGCATTATTATAAGTTTCAAACTCACTTGAAATAATCCCAATTGCAATTGATAAGAATTGTATTCTTATCCCTGCAAATTCATCTCCTTGTAAGAGCATATAGCCACGTTTTACGTCTTCCGGAGAATAAAATTTAGGAGCAATTGTATCAAATGCAAAACTAAGAAATGATGCAATTTTTTCTGAAGATACTGAATTAGTTAATATAACAAACTCATTATCAGAAATTTGGCTTAAAAAATCATCATTTGAAAGTGCAGATTTCATAATTGCAATAAAAGCCTGAATTACTCTATCGGCAGCAAGTTCTGTATAGACTTCTTTATATGGCATAAAGTTTTCAATACTAATGAGTAATGCTGCCCAGTCATTATTCTTTGCTAAAATACGTTTTATTGCTCGCATAGAATATTTTTTATTTGGTAATAATGTTTTATTATCAAGATTTGATTCAAGTTCTCGTCTTAAATGAGCTTTAATTCTTGTTTTAAATTCTTCAATATTAACAGGTTCACTAATAAAATCATCAGCTCCAGCTTCAAGAACCTTAATTTTATCTTGAAGCTCTGCAGATTTAGATAATGCAATAATAATTGGTCGCATATTGTATGTTAATACTCGGATTTTATGACAAAAATCTTCAAGAGGTTCAGGAATACTATCAGAAATAATGATCAAATCAGGTTCATATTCTTGAATGTATTTAAAGGCTTCATTCAAATTTTTTACAATAGAAACAGAAGTATCAGAAGATTCCAATGCTTTTTTGTATTTTACAGATAATTCTTTTCTTGTATCTATAATTATTGCGTTACTGAGCATTTAACATGTTCCTCAATATTGTATAATGGAAATTTTACTTGAAATTCAGTTCCCTTATTAAGATTTTTAAAACTAATATTTCCTTGCATTTTTTCAACAAGAGTTTTTGTGATATATAATCCTAGTCCACTTCCTTGAATTTTACGAGTTAGTGGATTATCAATACGAGAGAATTTTTCAAATATTTTTTCTGCAAATTCTTCATTAATCCCAATTCCTTCATCTTGAACTTTAATAATAACGTTTTTATCGTCATGCTCTGTAATAATCTTAATCGTAGAATAATCATCAGAATATTTTGCCGCATTTTCTACTAGATTAATCATAATTTGCTGAAATTTTTCTAAATCAAGTGAAGCATGTGGATTGGATTTATCAAATGATTTAACAATTTTATGAGTTTTATATTGTTGTTGCACAATCTGTATAACAGGGTTTATGGATGTATTAATATCAATATTTTTTAAAATAAGAGAATCCTTTGGTAATTTGGTAACAGATAAAATATTTTCAACAAGATTGATAAGTCTATTAGACTGCTGTTCAATAATACCTAAAAACTTCTTTTTATTTTCATCGTCAAGTTTATCCCATGATGCAAGCATAGTTTGCGCAAAACCTCTAATACTTGTTAAAGGGGTTCTTAATTCGTGTGAAACAGTTGATATAAAGTCTTCTTGATTGGTCATAGGTGTATTATAGCATAAAAAAGACTCATATTGCTATGAGTCTTTTAAAAATGCCCTTGGCCAGACTTGAACTGGCACCGAGGGATAACCCCGATTGGATTTTAAGTCCAACGCGTCTACCGATTCCGCCACAAGGGCAAGCATTTTATTTAATTATCAGTTTTGCCTTTCAACATGACTATAATAATACAGACATAATTAATTGTCTAGAACTTTTTTATTAATTATTTGTAGTTTGCCGCAATTTGTGATTAAATAAAGGTAATGAATGAGGGTTTTATGAAAGAATTTAAGTTAAATAATAATATTGAATCAGTTTATAAACAGAATAAAAATACACCAAGAATTGCTTTTACTATTAATATTGCAATTAATAAACCAGAAAAACTTGCTGGGACATATTCTTTAATGAATAGATTATTATTGCAGGGAACTAAAAAATATTCGAATACAGAACTTGCAAAAATACTAGATGAAAATGCTATTGAATTTTGTACTGATATGAAACAAGATTATCTTCGCTTTAGGTTTCTATGCTTAAATGAAGATTTTGGTTTGGCAATGGAAATTCTTGATGATATTATTAATAATTCAACTTTTGTAGAATTTGACAAAGAAAAAGAAAAAATGCGTGGTGAAATTATAGCAGATTTAGATTCTGCAAGAGTTAAAGTTTCTGATGCATTTACAAAAACTATATATGAAAACCACTTCTATGGTAATACTTATACAAACATGTTAGAATCATTGGATTCTATAACAAAAGAAGATGTAATCCAATCATATAAACAAATTTTATCTGAAGGGAAAAAAGTTGTTGCTGTAGTTGGTAGTCTTGAATTTGACTATGTAAAAGAATTATTAGAAAAAACGATAGGACAATTAGATAACAATAATATAAAAACTAGTGAGATTGAAAAACCTCAATTACTAAATCCAAAAAGAACAGATGTAATAAAGGAAGATGCAAATCAAGCACAAATATTGCAAGGGTGGATTATTCCTAATTTCTATTCTGAAGATTATCCAGTGATAGCTTTAATTAATACAATTTTAGGTGCTAGTGGGCTGTCTTCTAGATTATTTCTTGAATTAAGAGATAAAAAAGGTTTAGCTTATACTGTTAGATCATCTTGTGAGACAAAAGCTAAATGTGCAGTATTTAGTATTTATATTGCAACTGAGCCTAGCAATATAGATATTTCTCTAGCTGGTTTTAAAGAGGAAATTGATAAAATCAAAAATATTCTTGTAACAGATGAAGAGTTAAATAATGCGAAAAACAATATAATAGGTAAGCAACAATTTATTACAGAAACTAATTTACAACAATCTACAACGCTTGCTTATTATGGAATTATGGGGTTAGGGTTTAATTTCCAATCTAAAATTATTGAAAAGGTTAAATCTGTTACTCCAGAGCAAATAAAAGAATGTGCTAACAAGTACTTTATAGAAAATTCAGTAATAGCAGTATTACACCCATAAGATATGAACAAAGAAGAATTGCTAAACGAGTTAAAATTAAATTGTATGTCTTGTCAAAATTGTGAACTAGGTAAAACAAGACATAATATTGTTTTTTCAGACGGAAATCCAAATACTGCAAAAGCAATTCTTATAGGGGAAGCACCTGGTGAAAATGAAGATTTAACAGGAACACCTTTTGTTGGAAGAGCAGGGAAATTATTAAATGAATTTCTTGAAAAGGTTGGTATAAATAGAGAAAAAGATTTATATATAATTAATACTGTAAAATGTAGACCTCCTAAAAATAGAGTCCCGACCAATCAAGAAAAGGAAGAATGTTCTAAATATTTATACCAACAAATTGAAATAATTAATCCTAAAATTCTTATTTTTTGTGGTGCAACAGCTCTACAATCATTTTATAAGGATAAAATTCAAATTTCAAAAATAAGGGGACAATGGTTAGATATAACTGTAAATAATAAACTGTATAAAGCTATCCCAATATTTCATCCATCATATTTATTGAGAAATCATTCAATGGAAGAAGGCAAACCTAGAGCATTAATGTTAGACGATTTAAAAGAAATATATGTAACTATTAATTCTTAATCAAATTTATTGCTTTATCTAAAGATGGAACAATATAGTCTTTACTCATTAATTTATTTAAACCTGCTTCATATACTCGCTGTTTTAGTTTTCTTGTTGAAATCACTAAAATGATATGTACCCCCTTTTCTTTTAACTGTGCAATCATTTCTTCTAAGGCAAATACTGCTGAGATATCCATATGTTTAATTGTCGAACAATCGATAATAACATATTTATGGTGAGTAAGTTTTTCAAGTTTTGAAACTAACATTGATGCAGTTCCAAAAAATAATACTCCTTGAATATGGGCTATGATTAAATCTTTTTTGATATCTTCTTCGATAAAATCATCTGTTTTAATATCATCAATTGTTTTTAATTCCATTTCCATTTGCTGAGATAGTTTGTATGCAAGTAAAATAGATGAAAGAACAATACCAACCCCAACTGCAAAAATTAAATCATCTAGAACTGTAATTATAAATACAATAAGCATTACTAAAATATCTCTTTTAGGAGCAACTTTTATAACATTCAAGAATTTATAATCAATAATATCAATCCCAACTTTAACAAGGATACCAGCTAATACTGCAAGTGGAATTTTAGAAACATATGGAGCAAAAAATAAAACAACGCAAATTAAAAATAAAGATTGAACAACTCCTGATAAACGAGAAGTACCACCAGCTTTTACATTAACAACAGTACGCATTGTCGCACCAGCACCTGCAATTCCTCCAAATAGAGAGGCCATAATATTACCTATACCCTGCCCTATTAATTCTTTATTTGAATTATGCTTTGTTTTAGTTATAGAATCTGCAACTAAAGATGTTAATAATGAATCAATTGAACCTAATATCCCTAACGTTAATGCCATTGGAACAGCGATTTGTAATTCTCTAAAAGAAATTAATCCTAATTGTATCTTAGGAAATTCTTGTGGAATAGTTCCAATTGTTGGAACATCAAAACCATTGGCAATACTAATCATAGTTACTACTATTAATGCCAATAATGGCGAAGGAAAATATTTAGATACCTTACTTGGGGTTAAAAATATTATTCCTAAAGTAAATATTCCTAATAACAAGCTAGTATAATCAATTTTTGATAAATTTTGGAAAAAGTAAATTACTCCATCAATAGGGATACCACTAAAAGTAATTCCTGTTATAGGATTTAATTGCAATAAAAGAATAATGACACCAATTCCACTCATAAATCCTGATATTACAGGATAAGGAACATACTTAACTGCTTTCCCAAGTTTTGCTAACCCAAATATAATTTGAAATAAACCAGCTAAAAATATAGTAGCAAATATCAACTTATAATTCCCTGGGTGAGCAACAAATAATGAAGCAATAATAACTGTCATAGGTCCTGTTGGACCTGAAATTTGTGTTGGAGTCCCTCCAAATATTGAAGCAAATAGGCTTAAGAATATTGCACCATATAACCCTGATACAGCTCCCAATCCACTAGATACTCCAAAAGCTAAACAAAGAGGAAGAGCAATTACTCCAGCAGTAATTCCTCCAAATATATTACCTCTCAGCTTACCTATATCAATCATAAGAAAATATTACCATATTACTTAAAAATCTAATGATAGTTTTTATTAATTTTTAATAAAAATTTACCTTTTTACACTTAACAAGTATGAATACACATGTTATAATAATTATATACATTACCTCAAAAGGATATTTTATTTATGGATATTACAAGTGTATTAGCGTCAGAAGCTAGTTCAAAAATTCAACTTATGAAAATGGAAGTACTATCTTCTGCAATGGAAGAAATTGATGAAGTTGCAGTTAAAGTTGCTGAAACAGGTGACCCATCATATATTCTAGAGCTTAGCCCAATGGCATTAGCAATGTTTAACCAATCATCATAGTACAAATGGATAATTGCACTTTCTATTAAAATTCTACTATTATATTTAAGAATAATAGAAAGGAGATTACTATGAATGAAGAACACAACAAAAAACACTGTTTCTGGAAATATCTAGGATTATTTTTTGCTACTCTTGTTGGTGCATTTTTAGCTGTTTATTTTGTAACCGATCTTGCAATAAGCAGAATGATGGACCCTATGGTTGCTATGCATCGTATGGATAGAGAGTTTGAAAAAATGAATAAAGATATGATGTTTGTAAAAGAAATTCCACCTCATCATATGAAAGGCCATTTCCCTCCTCACAAACATCATAGTACAATCGATTTTTTTAGAACGCCAGATGAGTATAAGTTTATTATTGACTTAAAACCTTTTAATGGTAATCCTGATAATATTAAAATTACAACAAATGATTCTTCTATTACATTAAGTGGCGAAGCTACAGTTGATAAAAGACATTCAGAAACATTTACAAGCTTCTCTCAAACATATTCTTTAGATAAAGATGCAAACCTAGAAAAAATGACTAAACGAAAAGTTGATGATAGATATATCATAACAATTCCACTAGATGATGATAAAGACTAAAATATATTCGGCAGGTATATCATACCTGCCGATTTTGTAATATATTTATTATATGAATATATCCGGTGGAACATATAAAGGTAGAAAAATATTATCTCCAGATGAAAAAATTACACGTCCTACCCTTTCTAAAGTTAGAATGGGAATTTTTAACACCTTATTTTCTATGATTGGTGATTTTGAAAATTTAACCTTTTTGGATGTATTTGGTGGTTCAGGGATTATGGGACTAGAAGCTTTATCTAGAGGTTTTGCTTCTGCAACAGTTATTGAACTTAATAAAAAAGCTGCAAATGTTATAAAAAAGAACTATGAGCAATTAAAACTTAAACCTGATTTAATCATTGGGAACTCTTTGAATGTTATTCCAAAACTAAATAAAAAATATAATGTTGCATATGTTGACCCACCATATGCAAGTGGAATATATGAAGAAATAACAAATGCTCTAAAAAATACTGCAGAAATTATTATTCTTGAACATCCAACATCAATTAAGTTTGATTTTGAAAACATAATCAAACAAAAACAATATGGTGATAAAACAATAACTTACATTAAAGCTTGAATATAATCTTCAATTTCTTCTTCTGAATTCATTTCTGTTACAGAAATCAATATTTTATTATCGTTTAATTTTATACCACCAATAATATTTTTTGATTTAAGTTTTGCTAAAAATTCATCACTGTTTTTAGTTTCAACAACAAATTCACTAAAGAAATTATTATTTAATGTTTTTATACCAATTTTTGATAATTTTTCAGATAATTCATGTGCCAAATTACAAGATAATGTTCCTGCTTGTTTAAATCCTCTTTCGCCAACTAGTGACAAGTATAACGTTGAACATAAAGCAATTAATGCCTGATTAGAACATATATTACTTGTAGCTTTTTCACGTCTGATGTGTTGTTCCCTTGTTTGTAATGTTAAAGTAAATGCTTGGTTTCCATCAGCATCAACTGTTCTACCAGCAATTCTCCCTGGTAGTTGCCTTACATATTTATCCTTGCAAGCTAGGAATCCGGCATGTGGTCCTCCAAAATTCATTGGAACACCTAACTCTTGAATATCACCAACAACAATATCAGCTTCAATAGGTGGTTTGATAATTGATAATGCTGATAATCTTGTACATACTATTAGCAAAGTATCAACTTGTGGTAAATTATTAAGTTCCCCATAGAAATCAGGGTTTTGTATAAGGACTGCTGAATATTCGCTAACATCTTGAGGTAATTCTTCAAAAAACTCTAATTCGATATTTGCAGCCCACATATAAGTTTTGATAACCTCTTTGTATTCAGGATTCAATTTAGAAGATACCAAAACTTTATTTTTTCTTTTTAATCTTACAGCCATAGAAAGAGCTTCTGCACAAGCAGTTGCAGCATCATAAACAGAAGCATTAGAAACATCCATTCCAGTCAAACGGCATATCATTGTTTGGAATTCGTACATTATTTGTAATGTTCCTTGCGAAATTTCAGGTTGGTAAGGAGTGTATGCTGTTAAAAATTCAAACCTTTGAGCAACTTGTTGAACTGCTGCAGGAATAAATTTGTTATATACCCCACCTCCTAAGAATGATACATAATCAGTATTATTCTTTTTAGCCATTGCTTTGATTTTCTTCTGAGTTTCTAATTCAGATAAAGGCTTATCCATTTTAAACTCATCTAAAATCACAGGTATATGCTTAAATAAATCATCAACTGTATTGCAAGAAATTGCCTTAAGCATTTCTTGTCTTTCTTCTTCACTATGTGCTGTAAAATTATTCATTATTCAACTTCTTCTCTATAATCTGAGTAATCTAATAAATCTGCTAATTCTGTATCATCTGGTTGTGCTTCAATTTTGATTAACCAACCATTACCGTGAGGATCTTCGTTTAATAACTCTGGTGTAGATACAATATCTTCATTAACTGCAACAACTTTACCTGATACAGGCATGTATATTTCTGATGCAGCTTTAACAGATTCAACAGTTGCAAAAACTTCATTTTTAGAAAATTCTGAACCAACTTCAGGAAGTTCAACAAAAACAACGTCTCCTAATTGTTCAACTGCATAATCTGTAAGCCCGATAGTATAATTTCCATCTTCTCCAGTTAAATATTCGTGAGTTTTGCTACATAACATACTTTCGCTCATTCATAATCTCCTTTTATATATAATATTATACTTTATTGTTCTTTTTTACAAATGGTCTTTTAACCACTTTGGCATTGTATAATTTTTCTCTTATTTCTACTTGAATTGTAGTATCAGATTTGATTTCAGGTAAAACTTTTACATAAGCAAGCGCGATGTTTTCGTTTCTAACAGGAGAAATTCCTCCACTTGTAATAACACCTACTTTTTCACCATTATAGAAAACATTATAACCGTGACGAGCAATACCTCTATCAACCATTACAAGTCCTATTAATTTTTTAGAAACACCATTTTTAAGTTGTTCTTCTATTACTGTTCTTCCATTATAATCTTCTGTTTTATTCTTAGCAATAGACCAAGAAAGTCCAGCTTCAACAGGAGTTGTTTCTTCATCTAAATCATTCCCATATAAATGAAGAGCTGCTTCAAGTCTTAGAGTATCTCTTGCACCTAATCCAATAGGTTTGATACCAAATTCTTGTCCATATTCAAGAATTTTATCCCATAATAATTCAGAAAATTCATTTTTAACAAGAATTTCAACCCCATCTTCACCTGTGTAGCCAGTACGAGAAATCCATAGGTTTACGTTGCATAACTCAGCTCTTTTGATATTGAAGAATTCTGGAAGGTTTTCAACACCCATTTTAGCCATCAAATCTTTAGCTTTAGGACCTTGAACAGCTAATAATGAATAGTTATGAGATTCGTTAATGATATTAACGTTAAATCCTCTTTGATTTCTAACCATCCAGTTTAAATCTTCATCAATTCTAGCAGCGTTTGCAATTACTAAATATTTATTATCTTTTAACTTATAGATAATAAGGTCATCAATAATTCCACCTTTTTTATTAAGTAATTGACAGTATACAGCTTTTCTATCAACGAGCTTTGTAATATCTTGAGGTACTAATTTGTTAAGATAAGGACAAGCATCTTCTCCAGATACAATAAGTTCTCCCATATGCGAAACATCAAACAAACCAACATTTTCACGAACGGTTTTGTGTTCTTCAATAATAGATGAGTACTGTACAGGCATGTGCCAACCTGCAAAGTCAACCATTTTTGCATTAAGTTCAATATGTTTATCGTGTAAAAAAGTTTGTTTAGTCATAAAATCACCCTCTAATCTATAATTTATTGTCTATGTAATAACCTTACATGTCAAGTATTATAGAATAATGACACAATTTGTAATAAAAAATAAAAAATAACTACTTTACAAATAAAAATGTTTAGTATAAGATAAATTCTGTTACAATTCAATTTGTCTGGAGGAGTGCCAGAGCGGTTGATTGGAGCAGTCTTGAAAACTGTCGTACGTTCACGCGTACCGTGGGTTCGAATCCCACCTCCTCCTCCATTTA
This sequence comes from Candidatus Gastranaerophilales bacterium, assembly GCA_944324375.1. Lineage (GTDB taxonomy): Bacteria > Cyanobacteriota > Vampirovibrionia > Gastranaerophilales > Gastranaerophilaceae > UMGS1585. The sequence continues at coordinate 16,778 of CALUWB010000047.1, forward strand.
AGCGGACCATTAAAGGTTCGCTTTTTTAGTGCCAGTAAATGCAGGTGTATTTATTTGAGTGGAGTGATTAGCTCAACAGGTGTGATTATTTTGGGCAATTGGCCTTTAGCAGGACTCGGTGTTCTTAACCTTAACGCTAAAAACGGACACAAAATAACTTTTGAAGCAG
>CALUWB010000048.1 GCA_944324375.1 Candidatus Gastranaerophilales bacterium
GATTAAGTATCTTCTGAGGAGAGGAAAGGTAGCGTTTCGCTACCGCAAGCCAAAAGGTTCATGATATAATAAAAAAAGTCGTCACGGGCCTGTGGCACTCTGCCGACGAAGAAGATTAAGTATCTTCTGAGGAGAGGAAAGGTAGCGTTTCGCTACCGCAAGCCAAAAGGTTCATGATATAATAAAAAAAAAGTCGTCACGGGCCTGTGGCGCAGCGGTAGCGCAGAGGACTCATAATCCTTTGGTCGTGGGTTCGAATCCCTCCGGGCCCAATTATTTAAAAAAGAACTCCAAGTAAGGGGTTCTTTTTTTAGTGCCCGGAGGGATTCGATATTTTTATACGGTTCGCCGAACAAGTTCGGACTCACCTGCCTCTATTTTGAAGATACTTAATCTTCAAAACAGAGTTCTTGGGCCCAATTATAAAATAAAGAACTCCAAGTAAGGGGTTCTTTTTATTTGAAAAATCTAGAAATAAATTGTTTAAATTTAGATTCTGGATGTTTTATTGGAGGGTAATACATTTCTTCCGTCTTGAAATCTTTGTAAGTGGCATTTTTACCTTTTTTAATAAGTTTATCAAGTTTTTTATCAATTTTGTAGTTTGTTGTGCTCATACCATATTTCCTATAAAAAATATGTGGTAATTTATGAGGATTATAACATCCATCTGCAAGAAGATGAAAATAACCATTACAACCAAGTTTTTTGCTATAATTTATTGCAAAATCAAGCATTTTGGTCCCATAACCATGACCACTACAATTTGATATCAGATTATCTATATACAGTGAAGGTATATTTTTTCTCCCATCTCTATTTATAAATTCTTTGGTGCATTTCATGATTACTTGTTTCCCGAATTCTGATTTATCGGTTGAGAAAAGAATAAATGTATCATAATAACTTCTAGATTGATGATATATTAGAACTTTTGGTAGTTCTTTAATATTTTTATTTTTTATTGGAGGGTATTTTAAATGTGTATTTAGCATATATATTTATAAAACCCAAAAAAATATTTTTGCTAGTTTATCCAAAGCAAAAATATTTTTTACAAGTTTTATATTAATGTATTTATATGGAAGGAGTATAGAATGGAAACAATTTTAGGTGGATCTAGATATGAAAGTATTAAGCATAATGCACATTGGAATAATGTCCATTTAGATACAAAATTTCATCCAGAAGGATCTGATATAGATACAGCAATTAACCATTTAGTTGACTGTAAAGAAAAACCCACAGTTGCATTATTGGCAAGAAAAAAGTATCGAACAAATAATTATCCTCAATATTTTCAAAGAAACTTGTTTGAATTATATAACTCATCAAAATGGGTAAGAAAAGCTGATATGGAATATAGAGAAACATTTAATTCTCTTTATCCAAAAACCGGAAAGGCAAGAAAGCTTTTAATAAACAATGAAAGTATTATACTAAATTATGTGAAGCCGATAGAAAAATCGTTTAAACGAACGTTAATAAAATTAATGAGTAAATTTTAAAATATAAAGTTTTGTAAAATTAAAAAACATAAAAATAGCAAAAAAAAATATGTATGTTTTTATACTAATAGAACACTAGTTAGAATTAATAAAAATTACACTAGTTTATTAAGGAGGTTAAGAATATGAATTTAAGAACAGGGATTATGGCCCTAACAATGGCAGCTACAGGAGTAGCAGGACATGCTCAACAAGCAGCAAAAACAATGACAAAAAATGATTCAATCGCTCATGTAGTACAAAAAGTGGTTTCTCATAAAGTTGATTCTGCATCAACAATAGCTTTTTCAGAAGCCCAAAAAATGATGGGTGCATCTAAAAAAGCTCCAAAAGGCATGGTTACAGTAACAAAACAAAAAGGTAAATTTGTTGGAAAAGTAACACCTCAAGGTTTAAATGGAGATTTAGAATATACAACATCATCAAAAATGATAAGAGATCCAAGATTAAAACCTGAAACAAAAGTAACTTATGGTGCTGGATATGTTCATTCTGATTATGTTAAAAATGCAGGAACATTAGCTGCAACAGTAGAAAAAGGTAAAACAAATATTGATGCTCAAATGTTTTTAGGAAAAACACGTGATGATGTAATCGGTGGTTTAAAATTAAAAGCTGGTTATAACTATCCACTAGGTAATGGTTTTTCTGCAGGTCCTGAAGTAGGTTTACATACAAGATTAGAAAAAGTAAATAACGATGCTAAAGGTGCTTTTGCTCCAGAAATTTCAGCAGTTGGTAAATATAAACACGAATTTGATAATGGTGTTAGAGTGGGTGCTGAAGCTGCAGTAGGTGGCGCTGCTAAATTAGGTTATAACAACAGAGCAACTCACGTTGGTTCTATAGTTGAAACTTATAGAGCAAATGCTAGTGTTGGTTATAAAGATGTAGAATTTGTTGCTGGTGGTGGTAAAGATGTTCACTTAGGTAAACATGCTACAGCTGGTATTAGATATACATTCTAAGATTTGTTTTATAAATAATTAGAATAAAAGAGATAAGGTTTAAACCTTATCTCTTTTTACGTGTTATATTATTTTTATGTTTTTGAATTTAAGAAATAGTATAGATTTTTTCTTACGTAGAAAAATTCATTTTTCACGAATAAATTATACTGAAAAAAATGAAAATAAAGCTGATTTAGGATTTTCAGATTTTGAAGTAAAACAAGAAAATTATTTATTAAATAAATATAATTTTGAGGATTATAAAAATAATTCAACTGTTGCTAATTATTGTCAAAATCTTTATATTTTGAATTTATTAGATAAATATTTATTTGTTAATCCAAAAGAGAAAATATCAATATTAGATATTGGTTCTAAAAATTGGTATTATGTACGAAGTGAATATTCATATTTTCGCAAATATTGTACTGAATTACAACTTGATGGTGTCGAAATAGATGCATATAGATTGTACGCAAATTTTTATAATCGTTTAGAGGTTGCTAAGTTTTATATGAAAGGTTTATCCGGAGTAAATTATATTTCTGATGACGTGAGAAATATTAATAATACGTATGATTATATAATATGGATTTTACCTTTTGTTTTAATAGAACCTCATAGATATTGGGGGTTACCAGATAAATATTTTAATCCCCATAATTTATTTAAGCATGCTTATTCTTTATTAAATTCAAAAGGAAAAATGTTTATAATAAATCAAGGAGAGCATGAACTTGAAGCTCAAAAAAATATAATTAAAGGTTTAAACTTTGAAACGTTATTAATAGATAATATTTTTTATCAATATAAATATAATAGATATTTATCAATAATAGAAAAAGAGTAAAAATGTTAAATTTGATAAGGTATTTAATAAGTAAGTTTAATAGTCCTAAATATATTTTAAAAGGTGAATGTAAAAAATGTGGCCACTGTTGCCGTAATATTGTCTTTTATGCCTATGATAAACCAATAACAGATGAAAAAATATATAATGAATTAAAATATAAAAATAAAAGATTAAATTTATTTTATCCATCCGGTAAAAATGCAAAAGGGGAAATTTTATTTACTTGCAAATCTTTATTACCTAATAATCATTGTAAATATTATTTTTTTAGATCATTCTATTGTAGAAAATATCCATTGGTTAAATCCTTAACTAACGGAAAATATTTAACTCCTCCGGAAGGTTGTGGTTATAGTATAGAGTTAAGTAAAAAATTTATTGATTATATGCAATAGTGTTTGACAGAGATATAAATAATTGGTAAAATTCAGAAGTTAGTTTAATTTTAGAGGTGTTTATTATGAAATATGCAGAAGATGGAAAACAATATCACATAGATTTAAAAGAAGGTGATGTTGGAGAATATGTTATATTACCGGGTGATCCTAAAAGATGTAAGAAGATTGCAGAATATTTTGATGACGCAAGATTAGTTGCTGATAAAAGAGAATATGTAACTTATACAGGATTCTTAGATGGAGTAATGGTAAGTGTAACATCAACAGGTATTGGTGGTCCATCAGCTGCAATTGCTTTAGAGGAATTGGTAAAAGTAGGCGCAAGAAAATTTATCCGAGTAGGAACTTGTGGCGGCATGGATATTAATGTTAAGGGTGGAGATATAGTAATTCCAACAGGTGCTATAAGAATGGAAGGGACTTCTAAAGAGTATGCTCCAATTGAATTTCCGGCAGTAGCTAGTTTTGATATAGTTGAAAAATTGGTTCAAGCTGCAAAGAATGCAGGAAAACCTTATCATGTCGGGGTTGTACAATGTAAAGATTCTTTTTATGGTCAACATTCTCCTGCCTTAATGCCTGTTAATTATGAATTAATAAATAAATGGAATGCTTGGTTAAAGTTAGGTTGTTTAGCATCTGAAATGGAATCAGCAGCTTTATTTACTGTAGCAGCATATTTACATGTAAAAGTTGGTTCAGTATTTTTAGTAATAGCAAATCAAGAAAGAGAAAAAGCTGGTTTAGATAATCCTGTTGTACATGATACAGATTCTGCAATTAAGACAGCTGTTGAAGCAATAAGATTGATGATAGCTGAGAATAAATAATTGAATTTTAATAATATTAAAAAGAGGAAGATTAATTTTCTTCCTCTTTTTAATGGCGTCAAAGAAAAAACTTTAAAATGAACCATTATATACGTTTTCAGCAAAGTTACAATTATTGAAAGAAATGACATTTAATTTAATTTCAGAAGAACGAAATAAAATAGCAAAAAAAATAAAATAAATAATTGCTTGCAAAAAAAATATGTCCATGTATAATAATTATACACGCGGGGGTAATTCAGTGGTAGAATGCCTCCTTGCCAAGGAGGATGTCGCGAGTTCGAGCCTCGTCTCCCGCTCCATTAAAAAGAAGCCTAAGGGCTTCTTTTTTTTTATCAATTCGACTCGGCTCTTCTCGCCTCTTTGAATTATTCGGGGTGTCGGAAAAGCGTGGTTTTCCTCCACCTTACGTGTTTGCATCGCTTCGCTTGCATCACACTTCCGAAAATTCAACTCCCACTCCATTAAAAAGAAGCCTATAGGCTTATTTTTTTAATATATTCGTTCCATGTAAATAAAACTACATATAACTTTTTAATTCATTTGACTTTTAAAATAAACTTGTCGTAATATTTTACTATATCAAGTATCGTTATCGGGAGATTTAATAAAAATGAATGGTCAACAAAATGGAATATATGATTTATTAAGAGCTTTGGAAGAATCACTAGATAAAGGATTTCCTTTATTATCAAATTACATGGTTGTAGTAAAAAGAGAAGTTGTAGAATCTCTTTTAGATAGAATTTATGCATCTTTACCTTCAGAAGTTCAAGATGCAAGAGCTTTATTAAGAAGAAGAGATGAAATTCAACATGAAGCACAACAAAGAGCAGAAAAAATAATTAATGATGCACATAATGAAGCTAGTAGATTATTAAGTGAATCAGATTTATTGTTGGCTGTTCAAAAAGAAGCAGATAAAATTAAAGAACAAGTTATTGCAGATTGTGAAGAAATAAAAAGAAAAGCATTAGATGATGCAGAAGCAATAAGAATTAAAGCTCAAGACGATGCATCAAGAATTCAAGATGGTGCTTCTGTTTATGCAGAACAAGTTTTAACTAATTTAGAACAAAATTTAAATCAATTGCAACAAGTTGTAAAAAATGGACAAGTTCAATTAGAAAGAAGAAGAAATGAAGTTTCTTCATATCCTTCTTCGCAATTAAATAATGTATATCCAGAGTCTCAAAATAATGAGCAAAGAGAATATGCAACAAATTTTAAGATAGATTAAAAGAAGTTGGATTTTTTTAATTCGGTTAACTCCTGACGTAAGTTAGGAGTTTTCTTTTATGAAATTATTTAAAGTTTCAATTGAACGGTTTGAAAGTATAGTATTTTTTTCTTTTTTGTTTTTTTTAATTTGTTTAGGTAAATCAATTTCTTTAACAATTGCCCAGTTTGAATTTATTGGTTGAAATTTTTCATGCTCAGGGTTACTAATGTAATTCATTAATGCACCTAGCATTGTTTCTTGAGGTAATTTAATTAATTCCTTTCCTTTAATATATCTGCTCATATTAATTCCTGCAAGTAAACCAGATGCAATTGATTCTGTATATCCTTCTGTTCCTGTAATTTGACCTGCAAAGAATAGATTCTCTCTACTTCTTGTTTGTAGACTTGGATTTAAAATCTTAGGGCTGTTGATAAAAGTATTTCTATGCATTACTCCATATCTCATAATGTTTGCATTCTCTAATCCTGGAATTAATGATATTAATTCTTTTTGCGCAGGCCATTTAAGATTGGTTTGGAATCCTACTATGTTGTATAACGTTTTTGCAGAATTATCTTGTCTTAATTGTACAACTGCATAGTTTTTTTCTCCTGTTCTATCATCAACAAGTCCAACAGGTTTCATCGGTCCAAATCTTAAAGTATCAAAACCTCTTGATGCTAAAACTTCTACAGGGAGACAAGATTCAAAAAATTTTGCGTTTTTTTCGAATTCTTTTAGTTCTATTTTAGGTGCATTAATTAAAAAATTGTAGAATTTTTCATATTCTTCCTTATTCATAGGGCAGTTTATATATGATGCTTCCCCTTTATTGTATCTACTAGCATAAAATGCTTTGTCAAAATTAATACTGTCTTTTTCAATAATTGGTGCAATTGCATCGAAGAAGTGTAGATGTTCACTTTGAGTAAACTCTTTAATAGAATTTGCTAGTTTATCACTTGTTAATGGTCCTGATGCAATAATAGTATTTTCATTTTTAGGAATATCAGTAATTTCTTCCTTGATAACATTAATATTAGGATTCTTATTAATTAATTCTGTAACTTTATCTGCAAATCCTTCTCTATCTATTGCAAGTGCATTTCCAGCAGGTACTGCATTATCAAAAGCTATTTGTATTAATTCTCCTCCTAATAGTTTCATTTCATTTTTCAATAAACCACTAGCATTTGTAATGTCAGATGAACCTAAACTATTTGAGCAAACAAATTCTGCATATTTATCAGTTTTATGCGCTCCTGTAGTTTTATTCGGACGCATTTCATACAAATCTACATTTATGTCTCTTTTTGCAAGTTGTAATGCTGCTTCACATCCAGCTAAACCAGCACCTATGACAATTACTTTATTATTCATTCTTACCTACTTGATTTCTTCCGTGTTCTTTAGCCCAGTATAGTGCTTTATCAGCTTTTTCGATGATTTTTTGAGGAGTATCTCCAGATTCTGGAAAAGTTGAAACTCCTAAACTGATTGTAACATTACATTCTATATTATTGGGTAATTTAAAAACATGATTTTCTACAGCTTTACAAATTCTTTCTGCATTAGCTTGAGCTTCTTTCTGATCTGTATATGGAAGAATAATACTCATTTCTTCTCCACCATATCTGCATACAAAGTCTGTTGCACGTGTATTTCTTTTCAAAATATGAGCAACTCCTTTAAGAACTGCATCGCCAGCTTGGTGTCCATATGAATCATTAAATTTTTTGAAAAAGTCGATATCAATAATTATTAAAGAAAATGGTTGATTGTAGCGTTTAGCTGTTTCGATTTGTTTTCTTAATGTATCTTGGAAATATCTATGGTTATACAATTCTGTTAAACCATCAGTTGTTGCAAGTTTATATTGATATTCGAAATCTCTTGATTTTAATAAATATTTTGCAAGATAAGAAATAGCGAAAGTTATAAGTATAGAAAATAATGGTAGAATTTCTGGAACCCAGAGATTATACAATTTCATAACATAATATGAAGTCATATAATATGCTGTTGCAACTAGTGTAGTTGATAAAATTGCAAAAATAGATGATGTTGATAAAAATACTATTGTTGTGATTAAAAGAATTAAACTAATGATAATTATAGTATCAGTTGCTTGAGTTGTTTTTCTGATAAAAGAGTTATCTATAATATTGTTTAAATATGTTGCATGAATTTCAACACCTGGGTAAATTTTATCTATTGGAACACTTTTAGTGTCAAATAAACTTTGCGCAGTTGTACCAACGAAAACGATTTTATTTGTAAAACTATAATTATCAGAAATCTTTTCTCCTTTTGTTAATTTTACTAATTTATAAAATGGTATATTTTTATATGTTTGTTGTGCTGGTCCATACCAATTAAGGACGCATTCTCCGGTATTAATTAATGGGATATTTAATTTATTAGATATTAGATTCGATTTTTTATCAATTATGTAATTTTTTATATATTCATCATTTTTGATGTTGTTTCCAACTATTAATGATAAATAAGGATAATATTCATTTTTATATATTGCAAAAGAAGGAGCAGTTCTGATAATTCCGTCGTTAGAGCGATTTATATTAATCATTCCAACTTTTGTTGAGTTGCTTAATAATTGAGGAATTATAGCTCTACAGTTTGAAAAATCAAAAGTTTTTTTTATAGAAATATTTTTAGCTTTAATCTCTACATTAGCTTTCATTTTCTCAGGTAGATTGATAGGTTTTCTTAAATCAAATGATTCATTATCAAAATTTATTCCTGTATAAATGTTATTATATTTTCCCATAGTATTAGCTAATAGATTATCTGATGTTAAATCATTTTTAAAAGATTTAATAAACATCAAATCAAAAACGATAGCTTTAGGATTATCTTTTTCAATTAAATTAATTATATCTGCATAAACTTTTCTTGAAATTGGCCATTCTCCGTAATGTTCAAGAATATATTCATAACTTGCATCATCTATTGCAAGAATAACAATATCTTTATTGGGTTTAAGATGTCTATGCTTAACAAGTAATGATTGTCTATAATCAAAAGATTTATTTTCTGCATCATTGAAAAAATTAAGTATTAATTTATTATTTGATGCAAATATAACAATAAATATAATAGAAATAGTTATAAGAAAATAAGCGATATAATCTATAACTTTATTATTAATATTAATTTTCATAAAACACTCCTAACTTTCAGCCGAAGAAAGATTGAGTTTAATATTTTTAGATAAGAAATTTTTTAACAAAAATTTTTGCTCAAGAATTAAATTATTGAGTTTTAAAAGTTCTGTTGTATGTGATAAATCATCAGGATATCTAAGATATTTCAATAAGCATTCTTCGTGTAAGTTCATTTTTCACCAATTATAATATACAATCTATTATAATAATAATGTGTATTAGAATAATCTTCATCCAACAAAAGTTGAGAGTTTTGTCTAACTAAAGTATGAAATAGGGGTAAATTGGAGTAAACATATTTTTTCAAGAATCGTGGGTGAATGATTCACGGTTAACGATTCACAAAAATTCCTTGATCACTTATTCATCTAATCACGTAATCACTTTTTAAAGAAATATTACGAATTATAAAATATTATTAAATCCCCCTGTTGACTATGAATTATGTTTATAATACGATTACAATGCTATATTGAAAGTTATAGCCGATAAAAATAGCTAAATTTTTTTTATAGTGGGTTGGACGCAGGTCCAATTCTGAGTTACAAGATGAAAAAGGAATGAATAATGGCAAACACAGCAAAAAGACAAAGAATTAGAGTTTGTTTAAAAGCATACGAACACAAATTAGTTGATTTATCAGCTGAAAAAATCGTTGAAACAGCAAAAAGAACAGACGCTAAAGTAGCTGGTCCAATTCCTTTGCCTACAAAGAGACGTATTTATTGTGTACTACGTTCACCACACGTTGATAAAAAATCTCGTGAGCACTTTGAAATCAGAACTCACAAGAGAATTATCGACATATATGAACCAACACAACAAACTACTGAAGAATTAAGCAGATTAGATTTACCTGCTGGTGTTGATATCGAAGTAAAATTATAAGAATCAACAAACAAAACTCAGTTTTTTGAAAACTTAATAGCATTATGCAGATAATGTGAACTACGACGTCAAAAGAAGGCGGAAGGTGAAAACCCTTAAAGGTATTGGTAGCGCTCGCAAGAAAGAAAGGCATATATAATAGGTTAGGTCATAAAGATGTGGCCTGTTGTAATGTCGGAAAGGAAAAACAAATGACACTAGGTGTAATTGGAAAGAAATTAGGTATGACTCAAATCTTTGATGAACAAGGTTTGGCAATTCCTGTTACAGTAATTAAGGTAGATCCAATAGTTGTTACACAAGTAAAAACTACTGAGACTGATGGATATAATGCAATTCAAGTAGGTACAATTGCAGCAAAAGAAAAACACTTAACAAAAGCTCAAATAGGTCATTTCAAGAAAAATGATTTAAGCAATTACAGACACTTACAAGAGTTCAGAGTAGATAATCCAGAAGATTATAAAGTAGGTCAAGAAATTGAATTATCAGTATTATCAGATGTTCAAAAAGTTGACGTAGTTGGACACTCAATAGGTAAAGGTTTCCAAGGTACAGTAAAAAGATGGAACTTTGGAAGAGGACCTATGGGCCACGGTTCAAAGAATCATAGAGAACCAGGTTCAATTGGTGCTGGTACAACTCCAAGCCGTGTAATCAAAGGTAAGAGAATGGCTGGCAACATGGGTAACGAAAGAGTTACAATAACAAAATTAAAATTAGTAAAAGTTGATTCAGAAAACAATCTAGTTTTAATTAAAGGATCAGTTCCAGGATGTGAAGGAAGATTAGTAACAATCACTCCATCAAGAACAAAATGGAACTAAGCGCGAAGCCGGTGTGAGCCGGTGTCGGGTTGCGATGAGCAATCCGAGCAGGGCGAAACACTACGCAAGCGACGTAAGACTGAGGACGTAAGTCCGAAAGTCCACAGGAGCAAAATCCCGTGATAATAACTGACAAGAGTAAGTCATAAAAATTCTCGGCTGGTCTTGCCATATAAAGCGAAAGCAAGCGGTAAGCAGTTTAAACGGAAAGTAATATTAATAAGGAAAAACAAACAATGTCAAAACAAATATTAAGTACAAATGGTGAAAAGTTAGGTGAAATTACTTTAAACGAAGCAGTTTTTGGTGTAGAACCTAATTTACACGTAATGCATTTAGCGTTAAGAAGACAATTAAATAATGCTCGTCAAGGCTCAGCAAATTGTAAAACAAGAGCTGAAGTATCAGGTGGCGGAAGAAAACCTTGGAAACAAAAAGGAACTGGTAGAGCAAGAGCTGGTTCAACAAGATCTCCATTGTTTGCAGGTGGTGGTGTAATCTTTGGACCAAAACCAAGAAACTACGACTTAGCAATGCCACAAAAAGCTAGAAAATTAGCATTAAGATCAGCTTTGTCTGCAAGAGAAGCTCAATTAGTAATAGTAAAAGATTTCTCAGCTATTACAGAGCCAAAAACAAAATTGTTAACTTCTTCATTAAAATCATTACAAGTATCAGGTAAAGTTCTTTTAATTGCAGATACAACAAAAGAAGAAAATAAAAATTTACTATTAGCAGGACGTAATATCCCAACATTAAAAATGATATTACCATCTAACCTAAACGTAAAAGATTTATTAGAAGCTGATTTTGTAGTAGTTACTGAATCTGCAATTAGTGATATAACAGAAAGGTTACAATAATGAGCAGCAAAGAAAGATTATATGAAATAATAAAGAAGCCAATCATTACAGAAAAATCAATGATGGCAACAACAATGGGACAATATACATTCGAAGTATTGGAAGATGCAACAAAGATTGAAATTGCTCAAGCAGTTGAATTAGCATTTCCAGGCAGAAAAGTTAAAAAAGTAAGAACTGTATATATGCCTTCACATTCAAAAAGAATGGGATACAAATTTGGTAGAACTGATTCAAGCAGAAAAGCAATAGTAACTATCGAAGGAGATCCAATTGAAGAATTAGTTGGAGCATAAAACTCAAGCTAATTAAGTTAAGTACACAATCAGTCGAGGCAATAGGGGAAGCCTGAACAAGTAAGACTGAAGCCAATATAATAGGAGAAAATAAAATGGCAATTCGTAAAATTAATCCGACATCTCCGGGACAAAGAGGTATGACAAAGAGTGATTATCAAGAAATCACTACATCAACTCCTGAAAAATCATTATTAAAACCAATAAAGAAAACAGCTGGTAGAAATAATACAGGTAGAATTACTTGCCGTCATAAAGGTGGTGGAGTAAAAAGAGCCTATCGTATAATTGATTTCAAAAGAGAAAAATTCGGAGTTCCAGCAACAGTTAAGACAATTGAATACGATCCAAACAGAAATGTAAGAATTTCATTAGTATTCTATGCAGATGGTGAAAAGAGATATATCTTAACACCAGAAGGCTTGAATGTTGGAGATGTAATCGTATCAGGTCCTGATGCAGAAATCCAAACAGGTAATGCACTTCCATTGGATTTAATTCCATTAGGTACAATAGTACACAATATAGAATTAACTCCAGGCAGAGGTGGTAAAATGGTAAGATCTGCTGGTAATGCAGCACAAGTAATGGCAAAAGAAGGCAATTACGTAACAGTAAAATTACCATCAGGTGAAATGAGAATGGTAAGAAAAGAATGTATGGCAACAGTTGGTGCTTTAGGCAATGCTGAATTCAAAAACTTATCAATCGGAAAAGCTGGTAGAAAAAGATACATGGGCATCCGTCCAACAGTACGTGGTGTAACAATGAACCCTTGCGATCACCCACACGGTGGTGGTGAAGGTAAAACAGGTCCAGGGGGACATCCAAAAACTCCTTGGGGTAAACCAGCATTGGGTTACAAAACTCGTAAGAAAAATAAAGCATCTAATAAATTAATTGTTAGATCTCGTAAGAAATAATAAGAAAATATAAAACATAAAGGAGAAATTAATGGCACGTTCATTAAAAAAAGGCCCATACGTAGAAGAATCATTACAAAAGAAAATTGACAATATGAATGCTAATTCTGAAAAGAAAGTAATCAAAACATGGTCAAGAGCGTCAATGATTATTCCTGATATGTTAGGTCATACAATAGCTGTTCACAACGGGAAAACTCACGTTCCTGTATACGTAACAGAACAAATGATTGGTCATAAGTTAGGCGAATTTGCACCTACAAGAATGTATAAAGGTCACGCTGACACAGCCAAGAGAAAATAACAAGAAAAAATAAGGGAAAAATAAAAATGGAAGCAAAAGCAAGACAAACAGATATAAAAATGACTGCGAGAAAACTTCGTAGAGTAATCAACGAAGTAAGAGGTAAAGCGGTTAAAGAAGCTCGTACAATGTTACGTTTTATGCCTTATTTTGCAGCAAAAGTAGTTGAAAAAAACTTAGTAGCTGCAGTTGCTAATGCACGTGAAAAATACGGTGTAGATGAAGATTCATTAAAGATTTCTGAAATCTACGCAGATGAAAGTGCAACATACAAAAGAGGTAAACCAAGAGCTCAAGGACGTATTTACAGAAGATTAAAACGTACTTCTCACCTCACAGTAGTAGTTAGTGATACAACAAAATAGGAAATATAAAAATGGGACAAAAAACACATCCAACCGGATTTAGAGTAGGTATAATCAAACCTTGGTTAAGTACTTGGTACGCTAAAGTTAAAGATTATGCAGTATTTGTAGCAGAAGATGCTAAGATTAGAAAATTTGTAAAGAAAAAATTGTACGCAGCAGGTGTTTCAAGAATCTTAATAGATAGAAAAGCATCAAGTACAACAATAACAGTAGTTACTGCAAAACCTGGTATCGTAGTAGGTAGAGGTGGTCAAGGTATAGATGAACTTAGACAAGAAGTTTCAAAATATATCGGTAGACAAGTAATTATTAATGTAGTAGAAGTAGCAAGAATTGATTTAGATTCACAATTAGTGGCAGAATCAATTGCTCAACAACTAGAAAAACGTATCGCATTCAGACGTGCAATGAAACAAGCAATGCAAAGAACAATGAGAGCCGGCGCTCAAGGTATCAAAGTTATGGTATCAGGACGTTTAGGTGGTGCAGAAATTGCTCGTTCAGAATGGGCAAAAGAAGGCCGTATTCCATTACAAACATTAAGAGCTGATGTTGATTATGGTTTCACAGAAGCAGATACAATAATGGGTAAAATTGGTGTTAAGGTTTGGATTTTCAAAGGTGATTTAATGCCTGGTGAAAAAGCAGACCAAAATGTTAAATCAAAAAACACAAAAGATTCAGCAGAAAAATTTAATAAGCGTTCAAGACGCTCAAAATCTGCAGAAGTTAGCAGTAAATAATGACAGGAGTAATATAAAATGTTAATGCCTAAAAAAACAAAATACCGCAAAATGATGAAAGGTAGAATGAAAGGTACTGAAACAAGAGGTACACAATTCGAATTCGGTCGTTATGCACTAAAAGCTCTTGAACCAGGCTGGATTACAAGCCGCCAAATCGAAGCAGCAAGACGTGCAATGACTCGTGAAATCAAACGTGGTGGTAATGTTTGGATTAAAATATTCCCTGATAAACCAATTACAGCAAAACCAGCTGAAACTCGTATGGGTTCAGGTAAAGGTAATGTTGAATATTGGGTAGCAGTAGTTAAACCAAACAGATTATTATTTGAATTAGATTATTTTGATAGAAATACTGCAGTTCGAGCATTAGAATTAGCAGCACAAAAATTACCTATCAAAGTAAAAGTTGTTGAAAAAGAGCAAGTGAGCTAAGGGCGAAGAGACTGACGAAGGTCAGTATCGTAGACCCGTAAAATGCGAACGAGCGACGGAACAAGTTAAATAAGGATAAAAGTAATGAAATTACAAGATATGCGTGAAAAAACTATCGAAGAACTTAAAGACGTAGTTGTTGATTTCAAAAAGCAATTATTTGATCTAAGATTAAAAAAATCTATGAACAAATTAGAAGATCCTTCATTAATTGCAAAGACAAGACACTACATCTCACAAGCTAAGACAGTTATTAGAGAAAAAGAAAAAGAGGTAGAAAATGCCTAAGAAAGAAAGACAAGGAATCGTAATAAGCGATAAAATGGATAAGACAATAGTTGTAAAAGTTGCATCTTATGATCCACATCCAAAATACAAAAAAATTATCGAAACAAATAAAAACTACAAGGCACATGACGAAAACAACGAATGCGGAGTAGGCGATATCGTAAGAATCGTTGAATCAAAACCTTTATCAGGTGGCAAACGTTGGTCACTTCTTGAAGTTGTAGAAAAAGCAAAATAGAGGTATAGATGTATGGAGGGCTTGGGTATAACCTAAGAATCCATCCTTCCAATCTTCTAAAAGTAATAAAGGAAAGTAGAAAATGATACAACAAGAAACTAGATTAACAGTAGCAGATAATACCGGTGCAAAAGAATTATTAGTTATTCGCGTAATGGGTAGCTCAAATAAGAAATTTGCATCAGTAGGTGATGTTGTTATCGCAACAGTTAAGGATGCTACTCCGAATATGGCTGTTAAAAAATCTGAAGTTGTAAGAGCCGTTATCGTAAGAACAAAACACGATATATCTCGTGCAGACGGATCAGTAATCAGATTTGATGATAATGCAGCTGTTGTTATAAACAAAGATGGCAACCCACGTGGAACACGTGTTTTCGGACCAGTTGCTCGTGAGTTAAGAGACAATAACTTTATGAAAATTGTTTCTCTAGCGCCAGAGGTAATATAGTAGGAGCCAATGATGAAAGATAAAAATAAAAAGTCTTTACATGTTAAAACCGGCGATAGAGTAATCGTAACAGCTGGTAAAGACAAAGGTAAAATCGGAAACGTAAAAAAATCAATTCCTTCAGATAAAAAAGTTATCGTTGAAGGAGCAAATATGGTAACTAAGGCACAAAAACCAAACCCAATGGCAGGAATCCAAGGTGGTTTAGTTAAAATGGAAGCTCCATTAGATTCATCAAATGTAATGGTAGTTTGCCCTAGTTGTGAAAAACCAACCAAAATCAAACATGAAGTAAAAGACGGTAAAAAAGTTCGTGTTTGTAAAAAATGTGGTGAACAGTTAGATGTTTAATGTGTTAGCGAAAGCGAAACGACATTAATATCATCTTTGTAAAGAGGAAAAATAAAAATGACAAAAACAATTAGTTTAAAGAAAAAATATGAATCAGAAGTAAAAGCTGCAATGAAAGAAAAGTTCGGCTATGAAAATGATATGATGATTCCAAAACTACACAAAATTGTTTTAAACATGGGTGTAGGGGAAGCATCTCACAACTCTAAAATTGCTGAAGCAATTGAAGCTCAATTAACAAAAATAGCTGGTCAAAAAGCAGTAGTTACAAAAGCTAAAAAATCAATTGCATCATACAAATTAAGAGAAGGAATGCCAGTTGGTGCAATGGTTACATTACGTGGTGAAAGAATGTATGATTTCTTACAAAAGTTAATCTGCGTAGTTCTTCCTCGTATTCGTGACTTCAGAGGTATCAGCGCAAAAAGTTTTGACGGTCGTGGTAATTACACATTAGGTTTAAAAGAACAATCTTTATTCCCAGAAATTACTTACGAAGAAGTTGATTTAGTAAAAGGTATGAACGTATCAATAATTACTACTGCT
>CALUWB010000049.1 GCA_944324375.1 Candidatus Gastranaerophilales bacterium
TTTTAGACTGATTATAAATACTAAAGAAGATATTAAAAATAATCCGATATATGAACCTCTACATCCAGTTAAAAATATTGTAATTGCTGCTAAAATTGATAAAAGTCCAAAAAAGAATCCTCTTTTATAATTTTTTTCATAAAGATTATATGCACATAATCCAAAAACAGAACCGATGCCTGCAACTAAGTATCCTCCTAAAAGATTAGGATTTAGAGGTTGAAGAGTTCCATATACTCTAGTCATTACTTCTTCTGGGTTTAAACGAGATGTATCTTGCCAACCTGAAATTTCTCCTACTTGAATGAAGTTTTGGCTTAATCCAACTAATGATTCAAATGTTATACAACCTACTATACATAAAAATATAGGAATAATATTTTGTTTATTATTTTTTAAATGATGAACAACAGAAAGATAAAAACTTAAATATATAAATGTTTTAAAAAATCCTTTTAAACTTAATGCTAAAAGAGTTGAACCAGCAACACTTACTATTAGAAGCATAAAATATATCAATAAAAATATTTCAAACTTTTCGCATTTAAATTTATCTGTCGGATTTGTAATTACTCTGACTATTGTTAATAAAAAAGTTGAAAAACATAAATAACCTGCAACATCTGAACTCAAAAATGTTGAAAATATAAATGTTGCTAATATAGATATTAATATTAATAAATCTATTTTTTTTAGTATTACACTTGATTCATAAATATATTTAAATGGAATATGAATCACATCCAATAATTTATTTAAAAACATATTAACCTTCTAAAATTTCTATATCTGAAACAGTCCCAGTTAATTTATATGTCTTACCTTCTAATGTTATAGGTAAACCTATTTTAATTTTATTACCACCAACAACAGCCCCATCTTTAGTAATTTTAGCAGTATCTGTAACTTTAACAGAAATATCATAAGTATTAGGTTGGCTAGAATCCGGTACAACCTTATATCCAACTGAATTATTAGATGATATTGTTGTCATTTTTTGTGTTGATTCAACATCTATAACTTTTAAATCTGAGTAAGGAACATTTCTAATACTGATAAATGTTGTTTCATCTTTTTTTATAGGGATGTCATCACCTGTTAATGTTACACCTCTTAAATAAACATTGAAGTTAATTTGAGAGGTAGCTTCTATTTGTTTTGATGCTGTTTCTCTATAATGTTTAATTGTTATGACTCCTACCAAAATTGCAATAATAATTCCTAAAATGATAATTAAATCAACTAATTTATTAAATTTCATAATGCTCTCCTAATTTTTGATTATTTGTTTATTCTTTGTTCGATCATTTCTTTAATTTCATCTATTGTAGTAGTTGCACAACCAAATTGCTTAACAACAATACTTGCTGCAATATTACCAATAATTGCTGCGTATACAGGTTCTGCTCCTGCTGCTAATGCTAATGTATAAACAGCTGTTACTGTATCTCCAGCTCCAGTAACATCAAAAACTTCAGCTTTATTAAATACAGGTATTTTAGTAAATTTATCGTCTTTTTCAAATACAGCCATGCCACCAGAACCACATGTAACAAGTACAAAATCAGCATGAGTATCTTCGAGAAGTTTTTTCCCAGCGCGTTTTAAGTCATCTGTAGTTTTAACATCAAAACCAACATATTTTTGTGTATCTGGAAGATTTGGAGTCATTGATGTTACATTTTGATACTTATTTAATTCTTTTTGAGCATCAACAACAATAATTTTATTATGTTTTTTACATAGTTCTATTGATTTTTTAATTATATTGTCAGTTAAAGTTCCGATATGATAATTTGATAAAATTACTGCATCATGTTCCGGAACTGCTTTTTCTCAGTCCTTTAGAATTTTTTCTTCTATTTCCTTAGACAATGGTTCATCTGTTTGTCTGTCAATTCTAACAATTTGTTGTGTTATTGATTGAAAACAAGAACCAGATATTCTAGTTTTTGTAACCGTTTTTCTTGTTGGATCTTCAACAAGATATTTGCAATCAACATTTGCATCTTTAAATGCATTAATTAAATCTTCTGCTTGATAATCAGAACCAATTACACCTAAAACACTAATTTGACCATTGTTGATAGTAGAAACATTATGAGCAGCGTTTGATGCGGCTCCTAATATATGTTTAGTATGTGTGTGTTTTAAAATTAAAACAGGAGCTTCACGTGAGATTCTTTCTGTATCTCCATATACCATTTCATCAAGTGCAAGATCTCCAACTACTAAAATTTTGGTATTTTTTAAGTTTTCTACTAACTCAATTAATTTATTTTTATCTATTTTCATGTTCCCTCGACTCATTGAATATTTTAAAAATACATTGTATAATTTATATTATAATACAAAAAGTGAGAGTGGAAGATTTGGATAACGAAAAAGATACACCTAAGACAATTAACGATATAGAATCTATTGAAGTTCCAAAAATGAATTTAAATTCTACATATAACAGTAATGATTCTATAGAAGTTAATAATCTTATAAATTTAAGTAATGCCGATATTACCCCTGATATACTAGAACAATTAGAAGCTAGAGCTATGGCTGAGCTTAAGAAGTTAAATTCAGCAGAGGAAAACGAGGCTGAAAGTAAATTAATAGTTGAACAGCCTGAAGATATAAATTTGCCTGAAGGTTTGCCAGCAGAAAATGGAGCTGTAAATATTACTGCAGATATTTTAGAAAGACCTAAGGAATCAGAAAATATTCAAGATTATTATTATCCTAAAAAGGTTAATGAAAAATTAGATCCATTGGAAGAAGCTAAGCTAAATGCTGCTTACAGAAAATATGTAATATATATTAATCCTGAAAACGAAAGATTTATAGATTCTTTATCAATAATGGAACGTAAGAAATTAATTAATAAAATTCTTCATGAACAAGATTTATTGACAGAGCAACAAAAAAGAGAAAAAGAGAAACAAGAGAGAGTTATAAAAACATTTATAAGCATAATAACATTTTTAGTTTCAGTCCCATTAATATATTTGTTATTTAATGTGTCAATGGAAGCTACAATACAAAATTATAAGCATTCAAAATCTAATTTTGAAGTTTTATATAAAGAAACAGGAAAGATAAAATTAAATGAATAATTAAACTACAAAATTAGTGTTTGTATTAGTGTCTTTTTTCAATAATTCTTTTAGTTGCATTTGTTCTTTTAATAATTTTTTTTCTTTTTACTCTTTTTCTGTAGTATTTTTAGTAATTAATTTACCTGCTTTTTGGCCTAATGCAAAACCTGTACAAGAACCAATTACAAAAATAGCTGCTTTTAAAATTCCTGTTAATCTGTTTGTTGGAATTTTATTTAAAAATTTAGTTGTCGCTAAAAAAGTTTTAGTGTTATTTGCAATATTGCGTAAGAATCTGTTATTAACGTATTTTGCTGGTTTTCCATTTAATCCAAGATTTGATTTAATAACTCCCTCAATTCCAAACATACCAAGCATAGCTGCACCTTCTTGAATAAATGAAGATTTTTTATCTTCTTCATTTAAAACTCTTGCACCTGCAGCAACACATAATAAAGGATTAACTAATTTCCCAGCTAAATTTGCACCTTTAGAAGTCCATTCTAATAATTTACTTGTATTTTTACTTGAATTTAATGTTTTTGACAGTGCATCAACATATTTTGAACCACGAGTTGTTTCTCTTACAACTTTTAAGGTATCATTTGCAGTTGTAACATCTTGGCAGTAAGAAGTGATTTTCCTTTCCAAACGATCAGCACGGGTATAATTATTACCTTTTTCTCCGTTTGTATAAGCAAACCAACCTTTTCTTAATGCATTTGCTAGAGCTACAGTCATTTCTACCTACAAAAATAAATTACACACATAGATATAAAGTTTTTTTTTTAAGGTTTTTTGCTAGTTTATGAAAAAATGTTACAAAACTTTAATTATAATAAATAATTAAATAAATAATTAAATAAATAATTAATTTTTCATTAAGATATTTAAGATTTTAAATATTTCGTTATACATTTATATTGTTATATTAATAAGGAGGATACTATGAGCATTAAACCGTTAATGGACAGAATTGTTATTAAAGTTATTGAAGATACAGAGCAAACTTCAGGAGGAATATTTATTCCTGATAGCGCAAAAGAAAAACCTCAAAAAGGTGAAGTAGTTGCAGTTGGCGAAGGAAAATGCAATGACAACGGTGAAAGAGAACCTATGGATGTTAAAGTAGGTGATATAGTTCTTTATGCTAAATATGCCGGAACAGATATTAAAATGGACGGCGTTGAATATAAAATCTTATCTATTAAAGATGCATTAGCAATTATTGATTAATATAAACGTGAATCGTGATTCGTGAGTCGTGAATCGCGATTTACTAAAGGAGTTCTATGAACCACAAAGATTTAGATATTTGGAAAAAATCTATATCACTTGTAACTGAGATTTATTCAATAACAAAAGATTTCCCAAAAGAGGAAATATTTGGAATTGTTAATCAAATTAGAAGAGCCTCTGTATCAATTCCTTCTAATATTGCAGAAGGATGTGCAAGAACTTCAGATAAAGATTTATTAAGATTTCTTGCAATTGCTACAGGTTCTCTTGCAGAATTAGAAACACAACTTTTAATATCTCAAGAATTAGGGTATTTAAAATCAGATTCTATATTCAAGCAAATTGATAAAATCGGACAATTGTTATCAGGTTTAAAACGTCATTTAAAAAACAAAAATAGCAATATTAATTTATAATATTACTATTCACGACTCACGATTCACAATTCACGAAATAATAAAGGAGAAAATAAAATGGCAAAACGTATCGTTTTTGAAGAAGAAGCTCGCAAGGCTTTATTAAAAGGTATAGATGCAGTAGCAGATGCTGTTAAAGTTACACTTGGGCCTAAAGGACGTAATGTTATATTACAAAAGAAATTTGGGGTTCCTCAAATCGTTAATGACGGTGTTACTATTGCAAAAGAAATCGAATTAGCTGATGGGTTAGAAAATTCAGGAGCTCAATTATTAAAAGAAGTATCATCTAAAACTAATGATGTTGCTGGGGATGGTACAACAACAGCTTCTGTTTTAGCTCAATCAATCGTTAGAGAAGGTTTAAAAAACCTAACTGCAGGAGCTAACCCAATGTCTATGAAACGTGGTATTGACAAGGCTGTAGAAGTTGCAACAGATAAAATCAAATCAATGTCAAAACCTGTAAATACAAAAGAAGGTATTGCTCAAGTTGCTACTATTTCTGCCGGTAACAATCCTGAAATCGGAGAATTAATTGCAGAAGCAATGTCAAAAGTTGGTCACGACGGTGTTATTACTGTTGAAGAATCTAAATCTTTCGGAACTAACTTAAAAGTTGTGGAAGGTATGCAATTTGATAAAGGTTATATTTCACCTTACTTTGTTACTGATGCAGAAAGAATGGAAGCTGTATTAGAAGATGCTTACGTTCTTTGCGTTAATAAAAAAATCAATCTTATCTCTGACTTAGTTCCTGTATTAGAACAAGTTGCAAGAGATGGTCGTTCTTTATTATTAATTGCAGAAGATGTTGAAGGTGAAGCATTAGCAACATTAGTTGTTAACACTATGAGAAAAGTTTTAAGAGCAGTTGCTGTTAAAGCTCCAGGATTTGGTGACAGAAGAAAAGCTATGTTAGAAGATATTGCTATCCTAACTGGTGGTCAAATGTTCACTGAAGAACTTGGTATTAAATTAGAAAACATCACTACAGATATGATGGGTAAAGCTAAAAGAGTTACTGTTACTAAAGATGAAACAACTATAGTTGTTGGCGATGAAACAAAATCTGCAGTTGCAGAAAGAGTTAGCCTAATCAAAAAACAAATAGAACTTTCTGACTCTGAATACGATAGAGAAAAACTTCAAGAAAGAATGGCTAAATTATCAGGAGGTGTTGCAGTAATAGAAGTTGGTGCAGCAACTGAAGTTGAGTTAAAAGAAAGAAAACTTAGAATTGAAGATGCTCTTAACGCAACAAGAGCTGCTAATGAAGAAGGTATAGTTCCTGGTGGTGGAGTTATGTTAGTAAGAGTTCAACAAGAACTTGAAAACAAACTTAACTCATTCAATTTCGATTCTGATGATGAAAAAAGCGGTTATAAAATTTTAATGGCTGCTTTAGATGCTCCATTAAGAGCTATTGCATACAACGCAGGTGCTAAATCTGATGTTGTTGTTGATAATGTAAGAGCTGGTAAAGATGCTTACGGCTATGATGCATTATTATACAGATATGTTGATATGTTTGATGCCGGTATTGTTGACCCTGCAAAAGTTACTCGTTCTGCATTAGAAAATGCTGCATCAGTTGCTTCTATGTTATTAACTACAGAAGCTGCTGTTATAGACATTCCAGAAGAAAAATCTGCTCCAGATATGTCTGCTGCTATGGCAGGTATGGGTGGAATGGGTGGAATGATGTAATTTGCTTACACTTTTTAACTTTCATACAAAGAAAAGAGCTGATTTTTCAATCAGCTCTTTTTGAATATTAAAATATTTTTCTTAATGGCAGTGACCACAACTATGGTGTTCGCCGTGATGATGTCCTTCACCGTGATTATGTGAACAATTAGCTTCTGTTACTTTTGGCAATTCTCCTTTTAAGAATTTATTAACAGCTTCATCGGCAGAACCTTGAACTCCTGCATATAAATCAATACCAAATTCAGATAATGCAGATACTGCACAACCACCGATTCCGCCACAAATTAGAACATCTATATTATCATTATTTAATAATTCCGCTAATGCAGAATGACCACTTCCATTTGATTCTACAATTAGAGTATCTTGGATTTCATTATTTTCTACAATATAAACTTTAAATTGTTCTGTATGTCCAAAGTGTTGAAATACATTACCTTCTTCATAAGTAACTGCAATTTTCATAATTTCTACCTCTTTTAAAATAATTACAAGTATATTATAATACATACAGATATGAAAAAGTATATTAGTCTATTATTAATTATGATATGTACAACAAACTTAGTTTTAGCTGATGAAATTAAGCTAGTTCCTGATGAAGAAAATCCTATTGAAAAAAATATTAATTTGGAAGTACCAAGCAAAGAAATGTTGGAAAATAATTCTCAAAAGCTTGAAAATCATGGTTTCATTCTTCAAAATAGTATACCTCCTGTAAGAGGTGTTAAATATGATAGTCAAGTTATCCCTACTGATAGACCTGTAAAAAAAGATATTGTACCTAATGAACAAGAAGGAACTAATTAAACTTTGTCTTAATTTTGATGATGCAATTGATTCTTATCCTTTTGGAGAAGAACATATTGTTTTAAGGCATAAGAGTAATAACAAATGGTTTGGTTTGATTTTTTATTTAAATAATAAATTATGTATAAATTTAAAATGCAATCCTATTGATTCAGTATTCTTAAGAGAAGAATATAAATCAATTTATCCGGCATGGCATATGAATAAGACTCATTGGAATACTATTGAAGTCAATAATATTTCAAAAGATTTGCTTGACAGTTTAATAAAAATGAGTTTTGATTTAACTAAGCCTAAAAAATAACGGGGAAGAGATATGAAAAAGATTATTTTAACTTTATTTTTTATTATAATTTCACCATTGGTATCCTATTCAGAAGAATTACACGACATTCAAAATAGAATAGATAATGTTGGAACAAATATTCTAAATGCTAATAAAATCGAAAACAGGATAATATTTGTATATAGCCAAGAAGAAAAACAAAATATCCTTGATATGGATACAATGCTAGAATCCGGACAGGTAATAGTCTATAAAAACATATATAAAAGTATTGATGATGACAATGAACTAGCAGCTGGACTTGCAAGAGGTATTGTTACTGCATCAAAATCATTTGATGGAATATGGGGTGGTACATTAACAGCTCTTCAAATTAAACTATCCCCTAAAAAATTCGAGATAGTTGCTGATAAGTGTGCTGTTGATTATATGGTAAGAGCTGGCTACAATCCTATAGCATTAATTATTTATATAAATAAAACTGCTCCACAAAAAAGACACGATTTATTATCTAATAAAAATTTAGCATCAAAAAGATTAGCTATAATATATGAATATATTTATACTAAATATCCATATTTTCTAGTTAATAATGAATATATTAATAACAAATACTATCAAAATTTTTTATTAACCTCAGTATACAATAGAAAATTACTGGAAGAAAAAATAAAAACAGGTTCTACAAAAAAATTAAAATATGAATAAATTATTTTATATATTAATAATATTTTTATTTACACAAAATTTTTCCCTTGCAATGCAAGATGATTTTGTAATGCAAACACTATCAAATAAAGAGCTTAAAAAACCTCAAACACATACCATTTATAATTACGAATCAACAGAAAAAATTCCATTAATTATCACAGCAACTGAAAAAATAACATCTGAAGAAAATGTCTCAGAAGGTAATATTATCTCATTTAAAGTTTGTGAAGACGTTACATATCAAGGAGATATTCACATTGCAAAAGGGACTATTATTACAGGAAAAATAGAAACAACTATTCCAAGTGGAATGAATGGTATACCTGCTAGTATAATTATAGGTAGTTTTGATATCCCTAATATAGATACTAATAAAGTTACATACTATTATGAAATAATAGGCCAAGATAGAAGTTTATGGGTATATCCTCTTAAATGGGCATTGACGATACTGCCTCCAACAGGATCTTTAACGAATTTTATTTTTGGAGGACATGCAAAATTAAGTACAAAAAAGAAAATAAAACTTTACTATTATCCTGAATGGATTTAATTCTTTTATGCTATTATAAAAGAAAAAGAAAGGAGTGATTTTATGTATCACGTTTATACAGTTGAAAGAGAAAAACCAGATTTTTCAAAAACAGCAATGGGAGATTTTAGAGATTTCGATGCAGCTTTAGAAAAAGCTGAAAAATGTATCGAAAATAAACCTGAATTAAGATATATTATTGAAGAAACAGATGGACATGTTAACAGTTACGGTGATTTAATTGCTAACGTTGTTGTTGAAAGTGATTAATTAAACTAATAAATTTAATAAAAAAATAAGGTCTTAATGACCTTATTTTTTTTCTCTTATAAAAGATAATACTGAGTTTATAAATGTCAATGGATGAACAGGGCATCCTGGAATATACAAATCAATAGGATATTTTTCTAAAAACTCTCTATTTAACTCTGTACTATTTTGGAATACTCCACCTGATATTGCACAAGCTCCACACAATATAACAATTTTAGGGTTAGGCACTGACTTATAACAATCTTCTAAAGCATAAGCCATATGTTTAGATATTGGACCTGTTATTACAATACCATCAGCATGGCGAGGAGATGCAACAAAATCAATTCCGAATCTTCCCATATCAAAGTTTGCATTAGAACAAGCATTCAATTCCATTTCACAGCCATTACAACCTGCTGCTGAAACTTGTCTTAATTTTAATGAACGAGAGAACATTGATGTAATTTCTTTTCTCAGATCAACTGCAATCTTTTCATATTCTTCTGGAGTAATTCCTTCTGTAATAATTAGTTTATCTCTATCAGTAGATGCTAATTTATAATAATTAGTAAAATCAATTGCCTGAGCTTCACATATATTTTTACAAGCACCACAAAAAGTACATTTTCCCATATCGATTGATAACGGATTTAATTTTAATGCGCCAGTTGGGCACACATCCAAACATTTATTACAATTAGTACATTTACCATTACATAATGAAGGCAAACCTCTAAATTGTTTTCTCATTGGTGCATTAGGAATATCCGGTATAAATTGATTTTCTTGATAAATTCTTGATTTTAATGTATCAAACATAATATATTATTCCTTATAAATCATTTCCTGAGTATGACAAATTGAAACTCTTATTACATAATGGAAAATCCGAAATTCCATTATTTCTAACTGCTAGTGCTAAACCATACCAATTATTAAATGATGGGTCTTTTATTTTATATCTAGATAAATTCCCGTTATCATCAGTCATTGCAATATGAACTACTTCACCTCTCCAACCTTCTACTATAGATATTGCTAAAGAGTCTTTTGCTAATTCTTTACTTGAACTAACTAGTACAGGTTCATTTTTATAATCTTTTAGTTTAGCTAAAATTTTTCTAACCATTGATAAAGATTCTTTTACTTCTTTGTATCTTAATTTAAATCTTGAATTAACATCTCCAACACCCTTAAATGGTTTCTTTTCAAAGTTTAATTCTTTCATCCATTTATCAGGATAGTCAAATCTTGTATCCAATGGAATACCTGATGCTTTTGCTGCCATACCAACAAGACCAATTTCTTTGGCTTTTTCTAAACTTACAGTTCCTGTTTTTTCCAATCTTGACATTACAGAAGAATTTTTAAGCATTGTTTTTGCCATTCTATCAACATCTTTTGCAACTTTATCTAGTGTCTTTAATGTTAATTTAATTTCATCTTCGGATAT
This sequence comes from Candidatus Gastranaerophilales bacterium, assembly GCA_944324375.1. Taxonomy (GTDB): domain Bacteria; phylum Cyanobacteriota; class Vampirovibrionia; order Gastranaerophilales; family Gastranaerophilaceae; genus UMGS1585. The sequence continues at coordinate 10,505 of CALUWB010000049.1, forward strand.
ATCAAAATTTACACCACCAACATTAATTAAACCTCTACCAAAACGGCTTCCAGACCATTCTAGCATTGTATTAATAACTAATGTTCTTGTTACTCCAAATACAGCAGAACCCATTGCATAAGCAATATCACCTGCAACAGCCCCCATATCTCCAATTTGAATAGCTGCACGTTCCATTTCTAAGGCAGCTTTTCTTATTAACTGTGCTTTGGGTGATATTTCTATATCTTTTAGTAATTCCATTATTTGAGAATAGACCGTATTATATGCAATTACACTATCACCACAAATTGATTCTGCTAATTGGTTAGATGGTTGTTTTACCATCATATCTTCAACTCCTCTATGTTGATAACCTAGCATTATTTCTAAGTGGTAAACGGTTTCACCATTACACATAAATCTGAAATGACCTGGTTCTATTACACCTGCGTGAATTGGACCAACTGCAACTTGGTGAACTTCGTCACCTTTCATTTCAAAAAATTCATACTTATCTTGGTTTTGTCTTACAGGCTTTAACCAAGGATGATTTAATGGCTCTATCCCAAATTGTTCATAAAATTCGCGTTCAAAAATATGAAACGAAGAAACATCTTGAGTTAAAGATTCATAACTCTTTTGTTCTGCCGAAAACATAGCTGATGATATTAATAAATTACCATTTTCATCATCTGCTAAAATAACAAATAATTTGGTATTTCCAAATCCCCAATCTTTTCCGAAGAATGCTATAGGACGTTTATTTTCTTCAATTATATTTTTTCTTAACTCTTCAATTTTAAGAGTTGGAATATCTAGTAAATTAACTTTTGTATTATTTTTTGTAATTAACCAATTTGTCATAATATTATCCTTGTATTAAAAACCTGCTATCGCACATTTTATTATGTTATTTAAAAATGGTGGAATATAAACTCCTAATGTAAATACAATTATTAGCATAATAAATTGTGGTACATACATTATTCTTGAAACTTTTGATTTATTTTCATTAACTAATTTTTCTTTGTCAGAACTTAAATCTCCAAAAGACATTTTAAGAACAACTTTGCCAATACCATAAAGAACTATTGTTAATAGCAATACAAACAGTACGCATAATAAATAATGACCTTGAAGAATCATTGTTTTAATCATTATAAATTCACTTATAAATAAAACTGATGTAGGGAAAGCACATATTGCTAAAAATGATAATATCCATAACCAAGCAGTCTTTCCATCAGCTTTCATTAAACCACTTATAGATTTAATTCTTTTTGTTCCATATAATTCCAAAACATTACCTGATGTTAGGAAGAAAGAAGCTTTAGCTAGAGAATGCCCAATTAAATGTAATATTACAGCATAATATGCAAAACCACCTAATGCAGTCCCTATTGCTAAAATCCCCATATTTTCAATAGATGAATAAGCTAACATTCTTTTATAATTTCTTATATGGTAAACAAAAACAGCTGTTACAAATAAAGAGATAAAGCCCATTATAAATAACATAAATCTTGCATAACCTGTACAATCTGCTAATGTCATTATTTTAAATACTCTAACAATCACTAAGAATGCAGAGTTTAATAATGTTGCAGACAACAATGCAGATATAGGAGATGGTGCTTCTGAGTGAGCATCTGGTAACCAAAAATGTATTGGAGCAAGTCCCATTTTTGCACCAAATCCAAACAACATAAATACAAATGCTAACTTAAGCCAATTAGTATCAAAAGATGTAGCATATTTGTATAAATGAGCAAAGTTTAAAGTATTTACACTTCCTGTTGATATATTTAATAAAATAATTCCAACAAATGCTAAAGCAATACCTATTGAACATATAAATACATATTTCCAAGCAGCTTCAATTGAATGCTTTGTTTTATTAAAGTAAATAAGATAAGCACTTGATAAAGTTGTTGCTTCAACTAAAACCCAAGCAATTCCTAAATCAGTACTTAATATTGTACCTGTCATTGCAAGAACAAATATCAAAATCATCATTGAATAATTTCTGATTCTCTTATCTGGATATTCAAATGTTTTAACATAACCATTATTATAGAAAGCTACCATTAAAAATACTAATGATAAAACTATTAGAAAAATCATATTAGTATTATCAACAGCAAAATATGGCTGACTTGTTTCTCGTCCAATATTCAATGCTAATAATGTTGTAATGACAGAATGAATAATTGCGTAAACATTAATCATAAAACAATCAAATGTTTTATTTCGTATTATAAGCATTAATAAACAAGCAATTATTGGAAATAATAAAATTGTATTAATCATTGTACTCATAGTCCTTTAAATCTGATAAATTAGATACTTCTAAATCCTTAAATTCTTTATTTATTGCATTTACAAATAAGCCTAAAATATAAACGGCAATAAATACATCAAGAAGAACTCCCATATTAACTAACATAGGCATTTCTTTTGCAACAGATAATGATAATAAAAATATACCATTTTCCATTGTTATAAATTCAATTACATTTGAGATAATTTTATGTTTAATAGTTATTAACCATAAACTTATAACAATTGTTGCAACTGATACTCCAAAAAATATTGGAGATATTAATTTCATTGATGAAACATAATAATTTGAAACTAAAAATCCTGCTAATAGAATTATACTAGCTATAAACAAACAATAGAAATGAGGAATATTTGCAGCAACATCTCTATTAGAATGTGTTTTCTTTAAAACTTTATATAAAAATGCAGGAATAACAATTGATTTAACAATTAAAGTTTCAACTGTTAAAAATGCAAAATTCAACAAATTCATATGTTCTGCACCACAACAGCAAATTAAAAATAATAATATACCCTGAACTATTAACAGTCTAATATGAGCAATTATTCTACTAGTTGCGGCCAAATATAACATTGTAAGTCCGAATAAAATTATAAATCCGTTTACCATTATCTAACCCCCAAACATCCTTGCAACAATAAGAGAGAGTACAACTAATGCTAATGAACTCATAATAAATATAAATTCAAAAACGTGTGACATTCTTATTCTTGCCATTCCTGATTCTATTGTACCTATCACTAATGAAATAATTACCATTACAAGTAGATACAATAAAATTGACATCCATTCAGATAAACTTGTAGGAATTAACATATTTGCAATCAAAGAAGATATTAGTAACATTTTAATTGAATTTGCCCAACTAAATAATGCTAAATCCAATCCGGAATTATCTAATATCATAACTTCGTGAATCATTGTTAATTCTAAGTGAGTTGCTGGATCATCAACAGGTACTCTTGATGCTTCTACTAAAATCATTATAAATAATATAACGGAAGCAAATACAGTTATCAAAACGCCATATGTTCCTGCATTTGACAATAACATTGATAAACTATCAAAAGTATAATTTCCACTTAGTGCCATTATTGATGCTATTGTGATGAAAAATGCAGGTTCAACAATGGTTGTAAAACATGCTTCCCTTGATGTTCCCATTCCTTCAAAACTACTACCTGTATCCATAGCTGATAATAATGACATAAATTTACCTAAACTTAATGTATAAGCAAATATTATCAAACCTGCTGATACATTAATTAATGCTGAACCATAAGCTAACGGAACAAACATTGCGGCAAATAATATTGCTGAAAAATTTATAACAGGTGCTATTCTAAATACAACTGAAGTAGTTTTACTTATAACAAATTCCTTCTTTAATAGCCTTATAAAATCATATAAAGGTTGAAATACTGATGGACCTTTTTTACCTGCCCAAAAAGTTTTTGTCTTTTTTATCAACCCCATCATTATAAAAGGCATAAATAAAAGAATTATTATATTTAAAATTTTTACTATCATTTTTTTATCCTATCAATAAACTTCCAATTATAACCAATACTAAGAATAACAATCCATATTTAATATATGATTGAATATTACCACTTTGTAATCCTTCAAATTTTGATAAGAACCATTCATCACTTTTCAAAATTGGCTCAATTACATATGCTTCTTCGATGTCATCTATATGTAAACTAAAGTGTGCACTTTTAGGGAATAATTTTCTTGGTTTTTCTATATCAAATACTTTCTTAAATAAAGGCTTTAACATAGAAAGAAAAGGACTTACATATGATGATGCAGTATATTGAACATGATTATTTCCTCTATCATAACCACATCCCCAAGTTTGATGTAAATCGATTTTACCTTTTGTCAAGAATAACTTAAGCCCAATCATAAGAGCAACAAAAACAACAAAACCAAGTGCATAATGAGAAATTGTTTGCATTAGAGAAATTGGTTCTGTCAAGCAAATATTTATATTACCTAAAATAATACTTACAGGTTTTAATACAAATTCAAAAACGAATTGAGGGAATAAACCAATTGCAAGAATCAATATTGCAAGAATTCCCATAGGAATAAGCATTGACTTGCTTGAATCGTTTTTAATATTTTCTGCAACCTCACTTCTTGGCAAACCTAAAAATGTAATACTAAACATTTTTGAGAAACATAATATTGCCATTGTTCCAACAAGAGCTAAGCCTGATATTGCAAATAAGAATGTTACCATTGCAAAGAAGTTATGAATTGACAAGCCATTAAACATACCAAAATATACTAAAAACTCACTTATAAAACCATTAAATGGTGGTAATCCACAAATTGCAACTGATGCTATCAAACATAATATAGCAGTTTTAGGCATTGATTTAATTAGACCACCTAATGCTTCTATATTTCTTGTGTGAGTTTTAACATAAACACTACCTGCTGATAAGAATAATAACTCTTTAAATATAGAGTGATTTAAAATATGTAAAATTCCACCAGCAAAACCAAGAACTGATACTATCGGATGATTATATGCCAACCCTAACATACCAACACCAATTCCAATTCCGATAATACCAATATTTTCTATTGATGAATATGCTAAAAGTTTTTTCAAATCTTGTTGAGTTATAGCATATAAAACGCCGTAGATTGCAGTAATCAATGCGATTGTTAAAACAAAATATGAAATAAATATTGAAGGTTTATGAACTAATGATAAAACTCTTAAAATCCCATATATACCTGTTTTTATCATAACACCTGACATAATTGCACTTACGTAACTAGGAGCTGCTGGGTGAGCTTCTGGTAACCAGTTATGCATAGGAACAAAACCTGCTTTAGTTCCAAAACCTATAAAAGCTAAAATGAATACTAAATTAGCTAAATGCTTATTATGTTGTAATACATATGCAAATGATGAAAAATCTAAGCTCCCTGATGAAATTGAAGCTATAGCAAATGCAATAATTATAAATAATACAGATAAATGCATAAATACTAAGTATTTAATACCTGCTTTTATAACTTCTTTCTTTTCATGTTCAAATATTACTAAGAAGAATGAACTTAATGACATAATTTCCCAACATATTAAAAACATCAAAGCATTCTGGCAAGTTACAACAGCTAACATTGATGCAATTAACATTGGTAAAAATACTAAGTGAGCATTTATATTTTTACCTTTTTCAATATAAGGTTTTAAATACCCTTTAGAATAAATAACTCCCATTATACTCATAACAGAAATTACTATAATAAAGAATGCTGATAATGGGTCGATTACAAAATTAACATTTCCGAATAAAGGATTAAATCTTAATGTTTGTAATAAATTTTGTCCAGAAATAAGAACATTAATTGCTGGTATTAAAGTTAATACTGAAGCAATAATACTTATTAATGATAAAACAATAATTTTAATATTTTTCTTTGAAAACAATAGAGTAGCAAACCCACCCAATAAAAAAGTAATTATTCCAATAAAATAACTGTTCATTTTTATACTCTTCCATCCAAAATTAAATCTAGAATCAAATCGTTCCAGTCAAAATAACACCTTAAAGATGTTAAAATTTCGGCTAAAAACTATTTACAAGTTC
>CALUWB010000050.1 GCA_944324375.1 Candidatus Gastranaerophilales bacterium
AAGCTTTAGGTTTAAAACATTCAAATGCATAAATTGCATCAAGTTTCATTTGTTTTAATTCTTGGGCTCTTCGAGCTTCATTATTATTAATTGCTGAATTAGAAAACATAGAAATTATACTATCTTTAATCATTCCTTTAGTTTCTTTTGTATATCCTGGAGTACTATCAAAAATTGTTGCAGGTTTTACTTTTTTAGCAAATAATTTTGTTAAAACTTTTGCTATATTTTTACGAAAAACTAATGCAGTAACACCAACACCAATTGCTGTACCAACTGCGATTTTAGTTTTGTTTGATGGCTTTTTAAATTGACCATTTTCTCTATCTATATAATACACACCACCTGTTTTTCTTCCAAAACCTATATTAGGATTAACTGATAAATTATTCATACACACCTCATTTATTTTTTGATATACAATTAATACCTATAAATTAAAAAAATTGCTACTATAAATTATAATATGACAAAAACTTAACAATCATACATTTAAAATACATTTTGAAATATTTACATATAAAAACTAAACTTACAGACAAATATGAAGGAGAAGGCTTAACACCTTGCGCATATAACACCCCTGAGATGGTATTTCATTCTAACGGTTGGCAGAAACCCAAAGGACTTTGCGATAACGCTTGGAAATCAATGTTAGAATATGTTATGACACTTTCACACGGGGATGAAAACTTTTATAATGGTTGGATGAAAGATAAAAAATCAGCAATTGTATCATGCAATGATGGGTTCCGACCTGTAATATTTAAAATCGAAGCAACAGATGAAGAAGCAGAAGTCTTTGAACAATAAAATAATCTAAAATAATTTTATTTATTCTTGATTTATTATATTAGAACATCAAAAATCTGGATATTTAAGTCCAAAATTGAACGCATATATATTATTTACGACTGACTAAAATATACTTTTAGTATGACTATCTGTACCACCTGTTACAAACATTTTGAATTTTTTTATAAATTTATCTAAAAAAGGTTTTACAGCATTTGTAAACTCATAGTCAAATTTATTATATTGATAATTCCCTTCAACACCATTGATTGAATTTTTCTTTAAAAATTTAAAAAATTCATCATTAATTTTATCAGGAGTTACAATAGGATGTGCCCAAGATAAAATACCACCTGCATTAATTACTTTTTGGGTGTCAGAAACCATATTATTTGAAGAAAACCCTTTCATCATCGGTTGAATATTCTCATCAAAAGGATTAAACCCAAGACCTACAGCTTCAAATGCTGGATGCGGTTCTTTATAACCATTAAATAAAAACTCGCACCCTGTCACGAATTTAAAGTTTTTATATTTTTTAGGATCTTCTGCAATCAATGCAATAACTTCTTTTACACTATCAATAGAATCATGGTCTGTTATTGAGGCAGAAAAAGCAGGAAGGTCATCTTTAACATTCCCCGATTTTATAAGCTTATCAGCCCATTCTTTTGATTGTTCTAAAAACTCTTTTGGAGTAAACCTTCCATCAGATGCAACTGTATGGATGTGAAAATTTGCTCTAAAATCATCTCCAACTTCATATTGTTTAGGTTTTAAATTATTTATTATTTTACTTAACTCAACAGGTCCTGCAATTGATTCTAAATCTTCAACTTTACAATTCATTTCAAATGTATCTTTCAACCCTTTTTGCAATAATTTTTTATACTCTATATCTTTAGGGTGAAGCTTACTTCCTTTAAAAGAAACTTTACTTTGATTTGTGATTCCAATTTGCATAAAGAGATTTTATCACAAAAGCTTAATTTAACTAGCAACAATAAGCATAAATCTCTTATATTTTTACCCCACTTGACTGATAGTTGCTATCAAGGATTAAAATTGTTATATTATTTATTGTTTTAGGAGAATAAATTATGGATTTAGAAAATTTTTTTGAATATATGAATAAACAAAAAGCAGTTGATGAGAATTCAAATCTATTTGGCACTTTCCACGAACTAGCACAAGAAGCGATAAAAATAACAATGGAAATTAATAATAAATATCATACACCGGAAGAAATAGTAGAATTATTTTCAAAACTAACCAACAAAAATATTGATAAATCTTTTAAATTATTTCCACCTTTTTATACCGATTGTGGAAAGAATATTACAGTTGGGAAAAATGTATTCATAAATGCTTGCTGTAAATTTCAAGATCAAGGAGGAATTACAATAGGTGATAATTGTTTTATTGGGCATAATGTAACTCTTGCAACATTAAACCATGATATTAATCCTAACAATAGAGCAACAATGCACCCTAAAAAGATATCCATAGGAAATAATGTTTGGATTGGATCTGATACAACAATTCTACCAGGAATAACTATTGAAGATGGAGCAATAATTGGTGCTGGTTCAGTAGTAACAAAAGATGTTTCTAAAAACTCAATAGTTGCAGGTAATCCAGCAAAATTTATTAAAGTATGTTCTTAAAAAGGGGAGTTTTACTCCCCTTTTTAATTATAAAGAAACTAAATCTAGGCATTCTTTTATATCATTTACAATTAAGTCTTCTCTTAGGTGATATCTTTCATAAAGTTCATCTAAAGGAACACAGTCTGTAAATTCTTTATTAGCGCCATAGTTAATTACTTTCATATCAGATGTAGAATAAAATCTTGTAATTTTTTCACCAAAACCACCTTCTAACATTCCATCTTCTAATGTAATAACTAATTTATGATCAGATTTTAATTTCTCAAGCATTTCTTTATCAATACCAGTTATAAAATGAGGATTGATTAATGTTGCATTGATATTAAGTTTATCTTTTAACATAGATTTAACCTTTTTACCCAATTCAAAGAAACTTCCTAAAGCAACTATCGCAACATCTTTACCTTCTTCTTCCATTTTGAATTTGTTAATTTCAGAATAATCGGTTTTGTCTTCAATACCTGTTGAGATAAAGTTTCCAAAAGGTACTCTTATAGCTACTGAATAATCTTTTTGTTCAACAGACCAATCTAACATTGCAAGATATTCTTCTTTATTAACAGGAGCTAAATAAACTAAATTAGGAATATTGCTTAGCATTGGGATATCAAAACAACCTAAGTGTGTTGCATCACCATTTGAAATTCCTCCCCAGTAAACAAGAATGGTTGCAGGATTATTATTTAAACATAAATCTTGTGAGAATTGATCGTAAGTTCTTTGTATAAAAGAACTTAGTACTGCAAGAATTGGTTTTGCCCCACATCTTGCAAGTGCTGAAGAATAAGCAATTGCGTGTTCTTCAGAAATTGCAACATCAACATATTGTTTACCTAATTCTTTTCTAAATTCTGGACTAAATCCACAAGCTCCAGGAGTTGCAGGATTTATTAAAACTAATGTTTTATCTTCTTTAGCTTTTTTAGAAACATAATCTACAGTTACAGTATTGTAGTTTTCAACAATTTCGGTGCTAGGTTTTGCATCTAAAGTTCCTGGTAAAATCCAGTGGAATGTTTCTTTGTTTTGTTCTGCAATAGTTAAACCTTTGCCTTTTAAAGTAGTAATATGAACGACTGTTGGGTGATTAATATCTTTAACCTTATTAAATGTTTCAATTAATTGTTCAAGATTATTACCATCTTCAATGTAGTAATAATCAAATCCCATTGATTTAAAGAAATTACATTCTGCTTTACCTTTTGAATCTCTTAGTTCTTTAAGATTTTTATATAGTCCACCTTGGTTTTCTGCAATAGACATATCATTATCATTTACAAGAATTATAATATTACTATCTAAAATAGCAGCATTATTTAAACCTTCAAAAGCTTCCCCACCACTTAATGATCCATCACCAATTAAGGCTATAACATTTCCTGTTTCACCTTTTAAATCTCTTGCTTTAGCAACACCTGTTGCTAAACTAACTGATGTTGATGTATGGCCTACTTTGAAAATATCATGTTCACTTTCTTTTGGATTTGTATATCCAGAATAATCATAATATTTATTCTCATCAGTAAAACCATCTTTTCTGCCTGTCAATATTTTATGTGTATAGCATTGATGAGATACATCAAATATAAATTTATCAACAGGCGAATTAAATACATAATGTAGTGCCATTGTAGCTTCAACAATTCCTAGGTTTGGAGCCATATGACCACCTGTTGTATTTACTTTTTTTATAATCACTTCTCTTATTTCAGAAGCTAATTCTTTCATCTCTTCAACTGTTAAATTTTTAACATCAACGGGTGAATTTATTTTATTTAAAATATTAGACATTACATCTCCTTTCGTTATTTACAATTACTTTTCCATTACATTCCATAACTGCATCTTCAAATATAATATCATCAACACTATCAACTTTTATAGTTCCTGATTTTGGATTCTTGATTGATATTATATGTCCTTTTATATCTGCTTCTACATTTGAGTATTCAAAAGACAAATCTGTATCTTCCATTGTACAGTTTATTAATTTTAAATCCTTACAATAACATAATGGTTGGGTTCCTATGATTTTACAGTTTATTAATGTAAGACCATTTGAAAACCAGCCTAAATACTCACCTTTAACAATAGAATTTTCTACAACTACATTTTTACTATGCCAAAATGCATCTTTTGTATCTAAATTAGAATCTTTTATATGAAGGTTTTTCATATACTGAAAAGAATATTTTCCTTTCATATCCAAATTAGATATTTCTACATTTTTTGTATCAAATAAAAAATACTCTGATTCTATTCTTGAATTATTTATATGTAATCCATCGCATTTCCAGCCAAATTCTGGAGATTTAATCTCGCAATTAGTTACTGTGATATTTTCACATTCTCTTACACATTTGATTCCTGTGATATTACTATTATCTATAACTCCATTTTTAGAATACCAAATAGGTGCTCTTGTTAATTCGTCCATTGTTGAATTTATAAGAGAAAATTCTTTTGCATGCCATAAAGGATATCTTAAAGAAAATTTTGAATTTTTAACTTGTATCCTTCTACATTCTTTTAAAACAGATTCTCCATCTTTAGGTCCTGCAAATGTACAATTATTAACTTCTGTATCAACAAGATTATAAAGAGCTCGTTCTTCATCATAAGTTTTATCGCTAATATATTCGGTCATAATAATCTCCTATATACTTAAATCATCTGATTGTTTTTTAGAATTAAATGGTATTTGAGAAAGAATAATCGCATAAATCATAAATACACATCCAATTATTTCTTTTATAGTTAAAACTTCACCTAATATTAATACTCCACCTAAAACTGCAAATATTGCTTCTGTACTTAATATTAATGTTGCAAGAACAGGGTGTGTTGCCTTATGCCCCAAGATTTGCAAGGTATATGCACCTGCTGTTACTACAACCCCAGTAAACAATATTGGTTGGTATCCTGCAATTATTGAGCTTGCTGTAGGATTTTCCAATATAACCATAAAAGGTAAAGCTAAAATTCCTGCAATCAAAAATTGTAATGATGATAGCCATAATGCACTTGTTCTTTTTGAGTAATAGCTAACAATAATAATATGTAGAGCAAAGAAGAATGAGCTTAGTAACAACAAAATATCATATATTTCAAAATTCATTACACCTTTTGCACATAATAAATATAAACCAATAAATGCTAATATTATACTTAGTTGAACATTCGGTAACAACTTATGTTTCATAAATATAGCAATTACAGGAACAAATACAACATACAAAGAAGTTATAAATCCAGCTTTTCCAGCATCTGCAAATATCATACAATATTGATTTATTGAAAAAGCAATAAACAGAACAATCCCTGCTAATAAACTCCCTTTCAGAAGAGATTTTTTTTGTTGTTTGTCCATTATTGAACTACCAAAAATGTTTGAAATAAATATAACAGGTAGCAAGCTTAAGCTCCCAATAATACTTCTTACAGCATTAAAAGTAAAAGGTCCAACATATTCCATGCCAGTCTTCTGTGCGACAAAAGATAAGCCTGAAATAAATGCAGCCATTAAAAGCGATATATTACATAAAATATATTTTTGTTCTTTCTTCATACTAACTAGTGTACTTCCTAAATAAACATCTTACAATTTACATTTTACTCTTTGAGAGTTGCTCTCAGTCAAGTATTTTTATATTATAATATGTATAAAAAGGAGTATATTATGTATACAATAAAAGAAGTTGCTAAATTAATGGATGTTTCAGAACACACACTCAGATTCTGGGCTAAAAGTGGTCTTTTCCCAAATATAAAACGTAATGAAAATAATATAAGACAATTTTCAGAGCATGATTTAGGTTGGGTTAAAATAGTAAAATGTTTAAGATCCGTAGGAACAGATAATAAATCAATAAAAAGATATGTTGATTTATGTCTTATAGGTGATTCAACAATTCCAGAAAGATATGGCATTATTAAAGCCACTCGAATAAAAGCTCTTCAACAAATGGAAGAACTTAAAAAACAATTAGAACTTCTTGATTATAAAGAAAATTATTATGAGGAGCTTATCAAGAATAATTCAATTGATAAATTTAATCCTGTGAACGATTTACAAACAAGTGTAGTATAGAGGCTTCTTAAACGCTTAATCCCATATGGTATGCTTCTTCTAATAATTGGGTTTTACCAATATCGTCTTTTGCCCACACTCCAGAACCATATAAAAGTCCTTTTTCCTTTGCTCCATCTAGGCAATCAGTGAAACCTCTAAAATCATCAAATGTTTTGTATAATGCTTGTTTATTGGGATCTGCTGCTGTTGCTATAAAATAAAATTCTTTATTTTTAATTTTTGTGTATCTGGAGCAGCATCTATCAATAAAAGTTTTCATCTGTGCGCACATTGTATAAAAATATACAGGGGTAGCCATAACTATAACATCAGAAGTAATAATTTTCTCTAAAATTTTTTCCATATCATCTTTTTGAGAGCAGGCTGTGTAATCATTATTTACACAAAAACCACATCCCTTACAATAATTTATATTTTTATCTCTCAATGATATTTTTTCAACTTGATTTCCTGCTTCTTTTGCTCCAGCCATAAATTTGTTACATAAAGAATCCGAATTCCCTCCTTGTCTTGGGCTTGCTGATATAATTATAACCTTTTTCATTTTAAATCTCCATTTTGAATTATAATTTTTAATTATATATTATTTGTCCAAATTTTCAATATATTCTGTAAGCCATTCAATTAGTAATTTTGACTCTCCCCAATCAAAATTTAAATTTTTAACAATTCCATACATTAAATTATATTTGCTTAAATTGTAAGCTATAGGAATATTTTTATAACCTAATTCCTGAACTTTATCCATATATATTTGGTGTGTCTCTTTATCATAAACATTTGAATAATTTAAACCGTGTTCTGCACAATATGGAATTGTTAGTTTCTTAGCAGCATTTTCTGATATCAATCCAAATGTTCTACATATTAAACCTCTATTAGAATATACAGAACAGCTTTTATCAATTAAGAAAGGACACTTATATAAAAAATCTCCTTTCCCTCTAAATTTTGTTAATTCTTTAACGTTATTTTTAATTTTTTGTTTAATATCTTTAGGAAGTTTTTCATATGCTTGTTTTATATACTCAAATTCAATCTCTGAAAAAGGATACATTCCTTCTTCGCAACACATAGAACAACCATTAGAACAACAAATATATTCTTTTTGATTTTCAAACATTTTATTTATTTCGTTTGTTATTAAATCAAGATATTTTTCATAATTTTTTAATGTTTGTTCATTCTGCATACTCTTTTAACCATTTCTCCAGAGATTTTTGATCTCCAAATTCAATCCCTAATTCTTTTACTAAGTCCAATTCTCTAAAATTATTGATATTTAAGTTGAATACTCTCGGAAGATTTTTGTAATGATTTTCTTCAATTACATTAATTAATAATTCTTTTGTTTCTTTATCGTAAACGTTTGAATAATTTAAACCTAATTTGCCACAAAAAGGTCCATTTACTTTCCCGTCTGCCTCTTTATTTAATAGTCCAAATGTTCTACATACAATTCCACGATTGTTATAAACGGAACATTTTTTATCTATTAAAAAAGGACATTTATAATAACCGTTTTTATCTTTTTGAATATTTTTGATATTTTTTACAATTATTTTTTTTGTTTCTTCATTTAATTTTTTATATCCATCCATTAAATAATTAAATTCAATTTCTGTAAAAGGATATTCTCCATATTCGCAACAATAAGAACAACCTTCTTTGCAAAAAATATAATCTTTTTGATGCTCGAACATTGCTTCTAAATCTTTGTTAAGTATATCAATAAATTTTGTATATTTATCAAAATTCATACTTAAATTTTATCATTAATTTTATATCTATCCAATTTTGTTTAATCTCTTAATATTTTAAATAACCTAACTGGCTAATAATACTAAGAATATTTTTATTGCATTATAAATTATAAAGCAAATAGAAATAGAGGATGATATGGTAACAGATAAAATAAAAATTTGTATAGTTGAAGATTACACATTAACAAGAACAGCTTTAAAATATTCACTTTCTGAGTATGATGACATTGAAATCGTAAATGATTTTGATAATGCTGAAGATTGTATTAAGTATTTAGAACGAGCAAAAGTAGATGTTGTGTTAATGGATTTAGGACTTCCATATATGAACGGACTTGATGCTACTAATATAATTAAAAAATCATATCCAGAAGTAAAAATAATAATTATTACTTCGCATGATACAGAAGATGAAATCTTAACAGCATTATCAGCAGGTGCAAATGCTTATTTAATTAAAGATACAAATACTCCAGAAATTTATAATATTATCCATTCAGTTATTAATGGTGCAATATGGCTAGATCCAAGAATTGTAAAATTAGCTATGGAAATTTTCAAAATACAAAAGCAACACCATACTGAAAGAGAAGATATAGGGAATCTTACTGACAGAGAAAAAGAAGTTCTAAAATTATTATCAATAGGAAAATCAAATACTGAAATAGCTAAAGAATTAATTATTAGTTCTCATACAGCAAAAGTACATGTATCGAATATTTTAAGTAAGCTTGCTGTTACAGATAGAGTTCAAGCTGCTGTTAAAGCATATAAATATAATCTTTGTTAATGAGGGTATGTAAATGGGGACGAGAAAAAAAATACTACAACCTATTTTATATCTTAATTTGTTAATTATTGTGCTTGCAATAATTGATTTAAACATCCCACAATTTTTTTTTAAATTGTTACTTTTAATTATTTTAATTAGTGTTTTGCTTTCCTCGTGGTTTGAAAAAAAGTCTATATTAGATGAATTAACCTATAAATATGAAGATATGGTTATATTAATGGAAAATATTCATAAATATTTGCCTGATTTAGTTGCTTGTAAAGATAAAAATTTGAAATTTACAATGGGTAATAAATCATTATTGTCTTTGTTTAAGTTAAATCGTATGAGTCAATTACGAGGAAAAAATATTACACACTTTTTTAGTGAGCAACTTTCAAACTTAATTAATGAACAAGATGAATATGTAATAAAGAATGGAAAAGTTGTAAAATATAAAATTCATAGCCCTGAAAATAATAATTATTATCAATGTATATCTGTTCCATTAAAGAAAGGTAATAATGTAAAAGGAGTTGCAACTTTAATAAGAAATATAACAGAAGAAGAAGTTTTGAAAGAAAAATTAAATTCAAGCTATTCTCAAATTAAATCAGTAATTAATAACTTACCAATGGTTGCTTATATTGTTGATTTAAATGGTAATTATATAATGGGCAATGAAAAATCATATAAATTTTATCAAGAAGGCGTTGATCCTATTGATAATAGTATTAAAATTGACTTGAATTTAATAAAAGATATAAATGAACAAGAAAATCAACGTATAATTAGAACTAAAACTAATTTAGTAGTTGATAAGTTATTAAAAGCTATAGATGGATCAGAACATTGGTATTCTATAAGAAAGGTGCCTTTGGTTAATCATAATGATAATGTTTCTGGAGTTATTGTTTTTGTTCAAAACATAGATGAATTAAAAAATATTCAAAAACAAAGAGATAATTATATCGCAACCTTAAGTCATGATTTAAAAACTCCGATACTTGCTCAAATAAGAACCTTAGAGTTATTTTTAAAAGGAAATTTAAATAATTTTAATAATG
The DNA here is from genome assembly GCA_944324375.1 of Candidatus Gastranaerophilales bacterium. GTDB lineage: Bacteria > Cyanobacteriota > Vampirovibrionia > Gastranaerophilales > Gastranaerophilaceae > UMGS1585. The sequence goes on from CALUWB010000050.1 coordinate 10,161, forward strand.
AGCAAATAGAATTATTAAAATTAATGTTAGATTCTAATAATTATATGTATTCAATGGTTGAGAATTTAGTTTTTTCTTATAAATATGAAAATGGTGAAATTAATTTATTGTATGAAAATTTTAATATTTTAAAATTGGTAGAAGATACAATTCAACTTTTGAATAATGAAATAACATCTTCAGGAATTAATATTAGAATTGAATCTAATATTGAACATCCAATAATTAATGCTGATAAGAATCAACTAAAAAAAGTTCTAGAAAATTTGATATTAAATGGATTAAGCTATAATTTCAAAGCTTCTACAATAATTATATCTTTGAATGAAATATTACAAAATAATACACCCCAAATATGTGTAAAATTTATAAATAAAAGTCCTTATATGAATCAAGAAACAATTAATAATATATTTAAAAAATATGTTACCCATGAAGATAAATTTAATAGAGTAGGTGCAGGTTTAGGTTTGTATCTTTTTAAACAAATTATAGATGCTCATAAGGGAAATATTTTTGTTACAAGTTCAAAAGATGATATAAATACATTTGGATTTATAATAAATAAATAAATTATAATTCTTTAATTTCTTTAAGAACTTTTTTAATTAATGGTTCCCACTCATTCATTCCTTTAGCTTGGAAAGGTTTAACAGATTTATACCAACAAACATCATTATTTTTGATATTAAACCATCTATATTCTGTAAATTTGTTAAATAGTCCAAAAGTTTTCACTCCCATTGCGCCTGCTAAATTTAAGATTACATTATCTGTTGTAATTATTAAATCCATATTTTTTACTGCAGAAGCAGTATCTTCAAATGTAGTAAAATCTTTTCCAACATTTATAAATTTGCAGTTTTTAGGTAGTTGATCTAATTGTTTTTTAGGATCTTCATGTTGAAGAATATAAACATCAAGATTTTTTTGAGTTAAAAGAGGTATAAATTTTTCAAGTTCAATATCTCTATTTAAATCTCTAGATACATCGTGCCCTTCATATGCTAATCCAATTTTAAGTTTTTTCTTATTAGTAATGAATTCACAAGCAAAATGATTTACTTTTTTCTCATCTACAGAAATATATTTTTCACAATCTGGTAGGTTTTCTATTGTTGTACCCAGAATAAATGGTAAATTCATTATTGGTATATGATAATCATATTCTAATTCTGTAAAATCTGTATCAAGGGTTAATATTTCAGCTCCAAGATTTGAAGTTTTAAATAAATCGTAAAGTTCATTTTGAACAATGAATAATACTTTTTTAGCTTTATTTGCTAGTTGTTTAACAAATCTAGCATACATTATTGAGTCTCCATATCCTTGTTCACATTGTACAAGAATTGTTTTACCTTCAATATCTTCATAGTTATTTAAAAGTTTATCCATTGGCAACATTGGTGGATATAATGCAGGTTTTGTTTCCTTTTGGAATCTGTGTAGGAAATATTTATATCCTTGTATAAAATTCCCGTTATGAATAAGAAAACATCCATAATCAAAATAATCATTATTGCTAGGGTTTATTTTTAACACTAGATTGTAGTATTTATTTGCGTTTTCAAAGTCCCCTAATTTATCATAAATTAATGCTATATTACGTATAAATGTTTTAGAATTTGGATTTAATTCATGGGCTTTTAGGAAATATTCAAGCTGTTTATCCAAAAATTTATCATTATAATAGGTTGAATATAAATGTCCTAATGTATTATATACTAAAGCATCTGTTTTATTGCTAAGAATATATCTTTCAAATCTTTCAATGGCTTCAGGTATTTTATTAAATTTAAAAAATAATAAATCTGCAATTACATAATCTGCTCTAATTTTATCTTCTGCAGTTTCTTCATATTTACGAAGATATTCCATTGCTAAATCTACTTCTTTTAATTCTGCAAGACAATCAATTAATCTAATAAAATCAGCTTCTTCTAATTTAGAATTATTAAATATATTTTTGTACTTTATCATAGCTTCTTGCCAATTTTGGTCATTAAATAATTGTTGAGCTTTTTTTAATTCTAAATCTAAATATGGTGTCATTACATTTGCAGGTATAGGTGAATATTGTAGAATTTTTTTGTATGTTTCAACACCATATTTAATATCATCATTCATTGAAATACCTGCTGCAACTCCAATGTTAACTCCCAAAACTAAATCTTCAGAAACAGGAATTGGATTAGATATTTTTTGAGCTGATGATGTTAATGCCATTTCAAAATATTTTTTATAATTAATATTATCTTTCTTACTTTTATATATTGAACTTAAAATATGATAAACAGCACTATCATTATGTATTTTAGATACATAATTTGTATAATATTTTAACGCTTTATCTTTATCATTAAAATAATAGTAATAAATATCTGCAATATTTTTTTGGTATTTAATATCACTAGTTAATTGAAATAACATTTCGTAAGCAGAAATAAGTTTCTTTAAATTTTGTGCATTTAGATTTTGTTCGTTTAATATTTGATTAACTATTTCATTATTATCACGAACAGAATTAAGAATATTCATATTTGCGTATTTATCATTTTGCATAAGTTTATTATAACATTAATCTTTAATCTGGAAAACACATTTTGAACAATGAGCTTTGGGATGTAACATTAGATTGTCCTCTAAATCATACATTTTGGCGATTCTGGTAACTAAAATGTTTCCACACATTGGACAGTATATATCTTTTTCTCTTGCTAATATTCTTTGCTTAATATCATCAATTATTTCATCTGAAATAATTTTTGTATTAATATTTCTTTCATATTTTTGAATATCAGAAGGTTGACATTTTAGAGCTTTAGCAAGTTTTTGTCGAATAGTAACAGGCAAGAATAATTCCTTGCCTGATTCTATATCTTCAATTATAGAAATATCAATCCCACTTTTCTTTGCTAAACCAATAGATGACATTCCTAAATTTTCTCTTCTTGTATTAATAAAACTTGATAATGATTCCATATTACTTATTTAATAAATATATTTTGTACTCTGCAGGCATTAACTTGCCAATATTTAATTCTTTCAATGGAGCTGATAACTGTTCTTCTATGTAGTCAATTCCATTAAATTTATATTCTGATACTATTTCGTAGTCACAAGGTAGTGTTAAATTCTTGTCAAATACTTCTCTACCTTCTTTTATTTCTGTATATGAACGGCCATTTTCTTCTACTAATATTTTTTCTGTAGGTGAAACATTATTTGCAACTACTAATAATGCATTTTTTACACCTTCTTTTGATATTTGCCATACAGTGAATCCGTCATCATCTTGCCTTACAACATGAGCTTCTCCATTAACAATGATATCATTATTTTTTACAAATCTATCAATAGCATCAAATATTGCAAAGAATTCATCATTTCTTTCTCTTACCATTGAGATTTCTGAACCGATAACTTTTTCAATTCCTGTTTTAGTGAATGATTCATCTCCATCTATATATAATACAGGTCTTTGAGCATTTTTACCCCCTGGTAAAAATTTGTATTTAAACCACTTAAATAATGCTCCTTCAAATCCTAATTGACCAGGATATCTATCAATAGCTTCAAACTCTCCATCTTGATTGTTATAAGTTTTTAGTATTCCTAATTTTGATTTCTTACTAGATTCAATATTGTAGTTTGATAATTGAGTATTGTCATCAACAATAGCTTGAGGAGTTTTAAAGCTTTGAGATACGATATCATTTCCCCATAGCAAATCAAATCCCATATCTTCATGATACTCTTTTAAGTAGTTATCCCATAACATGTATTCTGCAAGAGTTGCGAAATAAAGCACGTGTTCTTTCATTTGAGAATTTAACATCCCTAATACTTTTCTAGGGGCTCTATAACTTATTGGAGTTCCATTATTTTCTGATACATCATCAACGATATGATCGATATGGTCAACTCTAAAACCATCAAAATTATAGTCTTTTTGTAGTTTTTTCATTGCATTAATAAAGTAATTAATTACGTCATTATTAAATTTACCATCTTCTAAACATACAAAATAATATGGAGTTTGGCAGTCTAAATTTGCAAATTCAGAAACATCTTCTCCTTTATAATCAAAATGTTTAAATACTGGGTATGAACCACATTCACTCATTTTATCAAAGATTGGAACTCCAGCTGAACACCAAGCTCCACCTGGAGCTGGCCACATACCTTCGCTAATAAGAAGTTGTATAATAACTCCTTGATTTTCTATATCTGCTTCTTCTAATTTTTTGTTTTTATTATGCAATATGGAAGAGATTATTGTTTTAACTTTTTTATGAAGTTTATCCTGTATTGATTTTTCTAGCATTGCATTAGATAAGAATTTTTTTTCATCAAGCATTTTTTCATCAATTTTTCTATATATTTCTTGATAATAATCAGTTAATGTTCCAATACCTCCTCTTAAAGATTGTTTATATAATCCTTTTACGATATCTAAGTCGTCAGAATTAACGTTTGTAAGTTCTGAGCAAACTTTTTCTAATGATTTTTCAAGTTCTTCTATTAAACCATTAATATCAAACCATCTAGCAATATATGGATTTGCCAATACTGCTTTTGAGTATCTACCAGTTTGAGGTAAAATATCATAAATAACAGGGTGTCCTGCTAATTGAGCTAACATGATGAAATTTTTAACTTGTTGTTCTACATCTTGTCCAGTTAATTCTGTTAAACTTTTATCTTCTAAGTTTGGGCTAACTTCAGAAGATGTTGGTAAATATGCACAACCAAATTCTCTTGGATGGAATGGTATTAAGTAAATTGTTGTATTAAATATACCATTAGATAAGTTACCTGTAGGTAATATTGCTAATTGTCTTAACCAATCCATAAATTTACCAGGTTCTTCTGTTTCATTACCATTACCTAAACCTGCTAAGTTAATTAATTTTATATTATGTCCTTCTCTTTTTATCCAATCAGAATTTGTCACATTATTTCTAGCAAGAACACTTGGGTTTGCAAACATAAATTTACCTGATGTGTCCATTACATTATTTGATTTCCATTTATATTCAAGAGCATATAATATTTCGGAATTACTTAATTCTGCCAATGCTTTAGCATAAGAATATGGTATATAGCCATACTTATTCATTAAATCTCTAATAATTTCTTTTCTTTCATTTGAAATTGATTCAAAACTATATTTCTCTTTTAATTTTGAATAAAAATCATTTAAAATTTGTGAGTTGTTAACCTTTGTTTCCTTTTTAAATAAAAAATCTAGCATTGATAATATACTCCTTTATTTTACTGATAGTATCGTATCATAGGTATAGCAGTTTTACAAACAAATGTTTACATATATATACAAATAATATAGCTTGCTTATAACTTAGTTAGATAAATCTTCAGAATAGATTACAGAAGATAATATTGCAACCATTGTCCAAAAAATTATTTGAATTTGTGGTCTAAAAAATACAGTGTCAACCATTCCGTGTATCATTACACCACAAATAGAAATAAATGCTGCTGATGCTAGTATTACTTGTTTTAAGTCTTTTGAATGGTATATATATTTCCCTCCATCAATTATTAATGTAAATAAAAAACCTAAAAATGCTAGTAGTGCAAAAATTCCACTTTCAACAGCTGTTTCTAAGTATATGTTATAAGCACTTAAAGCATCAAAACCTGTTTTCATATACAATCCATATATTTCTCTAAAGTTTTGGTTTCCCATTCCAATTCCTAACAACCAATTATCTTTAAACATATGAACAGCTGCTTGGTATACATTAAATCTAAAAGAATTTGAACTATCAGCTCGCATTGCAAAAATTGAAAACACTCTTGCTCTCAAAGATGATATTGTTAATATTGCAAAAGTTGAAATCCCTATAACAAGTGATATTAAGCTAAAATATATTTTTTTATATGTAGGCCAGAAAAATTTT
>CALUWB010000051.1 GCA_944324375.1 Candidatus Gastranaerophilales bacterium
ATATAATTTTGTCGAACTTGTTCTTCCGGTGTTAACACAAGCCATTTATCTCTTAATGGAGAATAAATTTTATTACCGTCAATCTGTACTTCCAGTTTTAAAGCCATATATACCTCTCAATTATTATAATTATAATATCACAATATCCAGCTAGCATGGGAAATTGTAAAGTTTTTGCTTAATGATTTTATATATATTCTGTTATCGGTTAAAATAATCAAAAATATTTTTGAACAATTTATAAAAAAAATTCGTTATATTTGTGAAAGGGGTACGTTATGAAAAAAATTCTTATATTATTACTTATACTAGTTTTTGCAAATTCCGTTTTTGCCACAACTATATACGACCAATACGGTAGAAAAACAGGCTCTTACAAACAAACCTCATCAGGTTACAACAAATATAACCAATACGGTAAAAAAACAAGTTCTTACAAGAAAACCTCTTCAGGCTACAACTCCTATGACCAATCAGGTCGCAAAACAGGTTCATATAAGAAAACCTCATCTGGTTACAACGTATATGATAAATCAGGACGCAAAACAGGCTCTTACAAGAAAACTTCATCAGGTTACAATTCATATGACCAATATGGACGTAAAACAGGTTCATACAAAACCAACTCCAACGGAACTACAACCCAATATGACAAATACGGAAGAAAAGTCCGTACTTTCAAAAACTAGGGGTTAAAAAGTTTATTCGGTAATATTTTTACCTTCTGAATCAAAGAACAACATATTGTCAGGGGTAATACCTAATATAAGTTCTTCGCCGATATTAAAACTAGAATCTAGTTTTGCTGAGCATTTGCTATCTTCTATATCAAAATAAGCTATTTGTTCTGAACCTAGCATTTCTGATATATCAACATGAACACTGAATTTTATTTCTCCTCCTGACATATTTTCAGGTCTGATTCCTATTGTTACTGTTTCCAGTGTTGAAAGTTTTTCTTTCATTCTTTCTGGGATTGGAATTGTTACATTCCCAAATTTTAGGGTATTATCATTTATTTTTGCGTTAATAAAATTCATTTGTCCTATGAATCCTGCAACAAATGTGTTTGCTGGATTTGAATAAATGTTTTGAGGTGTGTCTACTTGTTGTATTACACCTTTATCTAATACAACTATTCTATCCCCCATTGTCAATGCTTCTGTTTGGTCGTGGGTTACATAGATAAATGTGGTCTGCAATTTCTTATGTAATTTTTTTATCTCAGAACGCATCTGAACTCTTAATTTTGCATCAAGATTTGACAACGGTTCGTCCATCAAGAATACTTTTGGGTTTCTTACTATAGCTCGTCCTAGGGCAACTCTTTGACGTTGACCTCCTGATAATTGTTTTGGTTTTCTATCTAAAAACTGTGTTAAATTAAGGATTTCAGCTGCTTCTCTAACTTTTTTATCAATAGTTTCTTTATCTACTTTTCTCATCTTTAAACCAAAAGCTATATTATCATATACACTCATATGTGGATATAAAGCATAGCTTTGGAATACAAAGGCGATATCTCTATCTTTGGGGTGTACATTATTAACGACTTTGTCATCAATAATGATTTCTCCTGATGTAATATCTTCCAAGCCAGCTATCATTCTCAATGCTGTAGATTTCCCACAACCTGATGCGCCTACTAATACGATAAACTCTTTATCTTGAATCTCTAAAGAAACATTATTGATAATAAGTTTTTTATTATCATAGCTTTTATTTACATTCTTAAATATTACACTACTCATTTACTTCTTTCTCAAACGGTAAAATTATTTTAAACGCAGTTCCTTTTAATGGGATTGTTTCTGCCCATATCATTCCGTTTAAATAATTCATTATATTTCTTGTACTTGCTAATGCTATTGCTCTCAAAATTGTTCGCTTATTTGATTTGTCTATAACTGCATAAGGGTCAAATAATGTTGGAATTTCTGATTCTAAAATAGCATTATTACTACTTAAAACGGTTATTACCATTGCTGAACAATTACTTAAGTTATGTGTTGCTAAAAATTCTTCATCTGCATTTTCTAACGTTACGTTTAATGTCCCAATATCTGTTGCTCTTATCAAGGTTTCTATCAAAATTTGAAACATTAACTTAAATGCTTTTTCATCACTAAATATTGTTTTTTTAGTGCTTTCTTCTATTTCAAAGTTTGTTGTAATACTTTTCTCTGTGTAAAGTTGTTGATATGTTTTTAATACTGTATTTATTGTATTTGAGATATCAAACAATTTTACTTCTTTATCATAGTTTCCACTTTCTGTTTGAGATAATTCAATTAACTTATTGAAAAAATACAATAAGTCAGAAGAATTTTTATTTATAATCTTTAAATATTTTTCTTGTTTCTCTGAAACTTCTCCTCCTAAACCATCAACTATCGCTTGAGAAAAACCTATAATTGAATGTAATGGAGATTTTAAATCATTCGATAATTTGATTAAAAAACTGTTTTTATCATAATTGATTTTTTTATAGTTTTCGTGTTCTTCAATAATGTTGTTAACAGTTTTATACTTCTGAGTTGCATCTCGCATTGATAATACATATGCACCTTCGATTGATTTTGAGGTGATTTCTAAATATTTCTCTGTTCCAACTAATTGAACTATTGATGCAGTGTTAGTTTCTGCTGATTCTATGCTACATATTAAGCCTTTGTCTATATAATTATTAATATCATTGTTGATTAGTTCTTTATTATTTAACAGCTCTTGAGCAACATTATTTGCCCACTGTATAACACCTTCAGGCGTAATTAATATTACTCCATCTGGTAAACATGATTGTATATCTATAACCCTTGTTTTTGATAATAAATTTTTTATGCCCATTTTAAATTACCCTTTTTCAGCTATATTCTATCATTAAATATTATTAAGGTAAAGACTTTTAATTGGGATAAAATTTGTAACATTCTATTTTAAAATAATATTATCTGGGATATAATTTATTTTAAAGGGAAGGGAATTGTGGTAACATCAACTTACTCAAAAAAGAAACAACAAGATCCGGCTATATCACAACTTATGCCTCAAAATACTGATGCAGAAGAAGCTGTATTAGGTGCTATTTTAGTTAATCCTGTATGTTTAACTAAAGTTGTTGAAACGATTACCCCTGAATCGTTCTACAAACCAGCTCATAGATATGTCTACGAAGCGATGCTTCAATTATTTAATTCTAATGAAAGGATTGATATTGTTTCTGTATCTGATGTGCTTAATCTTAATCAAAAATTAGAACTTGTTGGTGGTAGGGCTTTTATTAATGATTTAAGTTTTAAAACAATTACTACTTCTAACGTTGAATATTATGCCAAACAAATTCAAGAGAAAGCTATTAAACGTTCTCTTATTAATGCCGGTTCTGAAATTGTAACATCAGGTTATGAGCTTACTCCTGTTGAAGAATCTTTAGAAAAAGCTGAAAGATTAATATTTAATATTGCTTCTCAAAAAGCAACAAAAGATTTAACGCACGTAAAAGACTTAGTCTTATCAACTTATGAAAAAATTGAATATAGATATCAGCATAGAGGTGAATTAACTGGGGTTGATACTGGTTTCTATGAATTAAATGATATGACAAGTGGACTTCAAAAGTCTGACTTAATTATTCTTGCAGCTAGACCTGCGATGGGGAAAACGGCATTTGTATTAAACTTAGCTCAAAATGCTGCTCTAAGGGCAAAAGTTCCTGTGGCTATTTTCTCTCTTGAAATGTCAAAAGACCAATTAGTTCAACGTATGCTTTGTTCTGAAGCTGAAGTTGATTCTCAAAAACTTCGTTCTGGAAATATGTCTGATAAAGATTGGGAAAAACTCGCAATTGCTATGGATTCTTTTGCTGCTGCCCCAATTTATATTGATGATACTGCTGGTTGTACGCTAACTGATATTCGTGCAAAATGTAGAAGATTAGCAATGGAAGAAAATAACTTAGGATTAATTGTCATCGACTACTTGCAATTGATTGAATCAACTGGTAGAGAAGACAGAATGCAACAAATTTCTGCAATATCTAGAGGCTTAAAAATCCTTGCAAGAGAGTTAAATGTTCCTATTATTGCTCTTTCTCAGTTATCTCGTGCAGTAGAATCAAGAACTGATAAGCGCCCTATGCTTTCTGACTTAAGAGATTCTGGTGCAATTGAACAAGATGCTGATATTGTTATGTTTATTTATCGTGATGAATATTACCGTAAAGAAGCTGGTGAAGAGGAAGATGTATCAGCTAAAGCTGCAAATAAGGGTGAGTCCGAAATTATTATTGCTAAACACAGAAACGGGGCTGTTGGTACGGTTAAACTTCTTTTCCAAGCAAATATTACAAAATTTAAAAACCCTATAAAAACAGATGTATTTTAACCCTGTGCTTCTCTATACTCTTGTGCAAATTGTAATATTTCAGCTTGTCCTGATTGTAATTCATTCATTCGATTGTCAATTCTTGCGATATGCTCAAGTTTAGCTTGTTGGCGCTTCATTGTTTTTTGCATATTTGACATTGCCATATCTTGTTTATGTAATACGCTGTGAAGCCTTTTTATTAATGCTTCTTGTTCTTCAAGACGCTTTTTCATTATGTCCATTGCTTCTCTTCTTTTTTCGCAAGCTTGATTAGACATCTTTAAACAAAGCTTAAGACGTTCTATTTCCATTTCTAGTTTTAGAACTTTATTATTTTCTGGATTTTTGCCTGTGATAGGGAATAAATTATTAAAAATATTTTCCATATTTATATTTTAACTATTTATTCATGATTTTCAATTAAACTTTAGTTTGAAATATTAAGGGCTCCTATATGGAGCCCTTTAATTAATTATTTTATTGCGTCATAACAATCTGAACAAATTGTTTCATAACCTGGATGTTCGCCAAGTTTTCTATATTTCCAACAACGTTCACATTTTTCACCTTCTGATTTAACTACCCATACAGTGTAATCATCTTCAGAATATTCATTAAGAACATTGCTTGGTGCTGATTCTGTTACATATGCTTGTGATGTAATAAATATGTCACATAAATCTTTTTCATTTTCTTTTAATACAGCATCAGCTGATTCAGATTTTACATATACGCCTACTTCTAAAGAACTTCCAACTTTTTTATCAGCTCTTAATGGCTCAATAGCTCGTGTTACAACTTCTCTAGCTTTTAATATCTTTGTGAAATCTTCTTCTAATTTTTCATTATTCCACTCTGATTTAACTTTTGGCCAGTCTACAAGAAGAACACTTTCTAATCCTCCTCTTTGACATTCTGGAGTATTCTGCCAAATATCTTCTGCTTGATGAGGCATTACTGGGGTAAGAATTCTTACTAATACTTGTAATGTTTCATATAAAACTGTTTGACAAGCTCTTCTTGATAATGATTTTTTGCCTGCTGTATATAATCTATCTTTTACAATATCTAAATAGAATGAACTTAAATCAACAGCTGCAAAGTTTTGTAAGCATTGGAAGTATTTATAAAACTCATAACTATCAAATGCTTTTGTTACTTCATCTACAACTTTATTTAATTTATGTAGTGCAAATTTATCAATATCTTTAAGTTCATCATAGCTTACATAATCAACTTCAGGATTGAAATCAAACAAATTCCCTAATAAGAATCTTGCAGTATTTCTTGTCTTTTTAAAGATTTCTGCTAATTGTTTAATAATATTATCACCGATTTTGATATCGTTTCTATAATCAACTGATGCTGCCCATAATCTTAAAATATCTGCTCCATATGTTTTTATAATATCATCAGGTCTAATATAATTACCTAATGATTTAGACATTTTTCTACCATCTTCACCAAAAACAAAACCGTGAGTTAATACTTGTTTGTATGGAGCTTTGTTTTGGCAAGCAATTGATGTTAATAATGAAGATTGGAACCAGCCTCTATGTTGGTCAGAACCTTCTAAGTACATATCAACAGGAGTATGTCCTAATTCTTCTGCTCTTTTCTCCACAACTGCTCTCCAAGATGAACCAGAATCAAACCAAACATCCATAATGTCCTTTTCTTTTCTAAAGTGTGTTTTACCACATTTTGGACATTTGAATCCTGCTGGTAATAATTCTTCTTCATTATGTTTTACCCACGCATCAGAACTTTCTTTTTCAAATAATTCTGCAACGTTATTAATAGTTTCATCTGTGCAAATAACTTCTCCACAATCTTCACAATAGAAAATAGGAATAGGAACACCCCAAGCTCTTTGACGTGAAATACACCAGTCAGAACGGTTTTCAACCATGTTTCCAATTCTGTTTTCTCCACTTGCTGGGATCCATTTTACATTTTTTATTGCTTGTAGAGTTTCATCTCTAAATTTATCAACTTTTACAAACCATTGTGGTGTTGCTCTATATATTACTGGGTGTTTGCATCTCCAACAATGTGGATAACTGTGTTGGATGTCACCTTTTGATAATAATGCTCCACAATTTTCAAGCTTTTCAATAACGATAGAATTTCCTTTATAATATGGAACTCCTTCTAAGTCTTTATCTCCAACTTCATCAGTCCAAACACCTTTTCCATCAAGAGGTGATAAAACTTTTATATTATATTTACAACCTACTTCGTAATCCTCAAGACCATGTCCTGGGGCCGTATGTACGGCACCTGTACCTGCATCAGTTGTAACGTGTTCTCCTAAAATTATCGGAGAAGTTCTATCATATAATGGGTGTTTTGTATTTAGTAATTCTAAGTCTTGACCTTTACAATGTCCAATAACATTGATGTCAGATTCTTCCCAAGCTACACCATTTAAGAATGATGCTAATAATTCTTGTGCTACAACATATATATCATTATCTTTTTCAAAGAATGTATATTCTAATCTTGGGTGTAAACTGATTGCCATATTAGAAGGAATTGTCCAAGGTGTTGTTGTCCAAATGACTGTGTATACATTTTTACCTTGGGTATCTACAAAATTATTAATTGTTTTTAAGGCTTCATCATCAAACTTGAATCTTACATATATTGATGTTGATGTATGATCTGCGTATTCAACTTCTGCTTCTGCTAAAGCTGTTTCACAAGATGCGCACCAATAAACAGGTTTTAATCCTTTTTCGATATATCCTTTTTTGTACATATCTCCAAAAATTCTAACCTGTTCTGCTTCATAATCAGCATCAATAGTTAAATATGGTTGTTCCCAATTCCCTAAAACTCCTAATCTTTTAAATTCTTTTTCTTGTCCTTTAAGGTTTTTATGTGCAAATTCTCTGCATTTTTCTCTTAATTCTGCAGGGGTTAATGCTTCTCTGCCTCCTTTTATGTTTTTAACAACAGCATTTTCAATTGGTAAGCCGTGTCCATCATATCCTGGAACGTATGGTGAATAAAAACCTTGTTGTGACTTATATTTTATTAAAATATCTTTTAAAATTTTATTTAAAGCTGTTCCCACGTGGATTTTTTCTGAACTTAAGTAAGGTGGTCCGTCGTGCAAAATAAATGAATTTGTTTTATCTTTATTTTCAATGATTTTATTATATATATCATTTTCTTCCCAAAATTTTTGGATTTCTAATTCTCGAACTGTTGCATTAGCTCTCATTGCTAATGTTGTTTCTGGTAAGTTTAATGTTTTTTTGTACTCAACTTTTGTTTCTGTTTCCATAATTTATCCTTTATTATATACTTCAAAATCGTGTTCAAAACTAACATTTGTTTCTTGATCTTTTATTGTTGTTGTTATTCCTTTTTGTCTTGCAATAAATTTATTCATTTGGTTATAATCAAATGAATTTTCCCATCTTGCAATAATGACTGTTGCAACACAGTTCCCAATAAGGTTAACAGTTGTTCTTCCCATATCTAATATTTGATCAATGCCAAGTAATAAGGCGACTCCAAGAATTGGAATATTAAAGCTTGCTAAAGTTCCTGCTAAAACAACTAATGCAACTCTAGGCATTCCTGCCATACCTTTACTAGTAAGCATTAATGCAAACATTATAACTAACTGTTGTTCTATTGATAAGTCTATACCTACTAATTGGGTTGAAAAGATTACTGCCATTGCAAGATATAATGTGCTTCCATCTAAATTGAATGTGTAGCCAGTTGGCATAACAAAACCTACTATAGACTTTGGTACCCCAAAATCTTCCATAATTGTCATTGCTTTAGGTAATGCAGCTTCTGAACTTGCTGTTGTAAATGCTAGGAATGCTGGTGATGAAATTGCTCCTAGAAAACTTCTGAAAGATATTTTTACTATTTTGCAAGCTGCAAATACTACTAAGAAAACAAATAATGCAAGAGCAAAATATAATGAACAAATTAATTTTGCATAATTCTTTAATATAATTATTCCATTTGATCCAATTGTGTATGCGATTGCTCCAAATATGCCTAGTGGGGCAAATAACATTACGTATTCAGTGAATTTGAACATTATTGATGCTGTAGATTGTAAAATGTCCATTACTGGTTTTGCTTTTTTCCCTATAGCACATATTGCGAGTGCGAAAAATATAGAAAATACTACTATTTGTAGTAAATTGCCTTCTGCCATTGATTGGAAGATGCTACTAGGTACTAGATTAACAAAAAAATCACTGAAACTATGGTTTTGAGTAGTAGTTGTTATTTGTGCAATATCATTTAATTGTGATATGTTACTTGTTGATATTTTAATTCCTGCTCCTGGATTTAGAAAATTTGCTATACCTAATCCTAAAAATAAAGCTATTGTTGTTACTAACTCAAAATAAATTATTGTTTTTATACCGATTCTTCCAAGGCTTTTAGGATCTCCATGGCCAGCAATCCCAACAACTAATGTTGCGAAAAGTAATGGAGCAATTATCATTTTAACCATTCTTAAAAAGATTGCTGCTAGAGGATGCATTTGCACAGCAAAATCAGGGGCAATCCAACCTACCAAAATCCCTGCAACTAATGCTATAAATATAAATACACTTAGCTGTGAACTTTTCACGATATCATACCTCTATAAAGCCTCATGACATATAAAAAATTGTATTATAAATATACCTCTTATTCAAGCGAACTAATATAACTATTAAAACAATTAATAATATTTTCAATTGTTATATTAGGATTTATTTCATTTAATGATATTATTGTATCGGTTGATACTTCTTCTTTAAATATTTTTTCTAAAAGTTTTTTATCATAATCAAGTAAAATTGATCCATGTTGTAATATATACCCTTGTTTTCTGCATTGTGCTGAACCAATAAATTTTTTACCTTTATAGCATAAATCTGCACCTGTTGAAATTAGCATACAATAATCAAATTTTGTATGAATGCTCTTTTCTCCTCCTAATGTTAATTCTATTCCTAAAAGATTAAATACATCTATAAGAATTTGTGATATTTCTTTGTATGATTCAATTACACTTTCTCCATGAACTAAACTATTTGCTGGTGCAACAAAGCTATAAGTGATTTCTTTATCATGTAATAGTGCTCTTCCTCCTGTCAAACGGCGTACAATATCGATATTGTATTCTTGTAGTATTTGTTTATCTATAAATCCATCATCTTGATTTCTCCCTAATGAAATACAAGCAGGATTCCAAGCATATAATCTAAATATTTTTTCTTGAGATTGATTTTTGATTGCATTGTTCAACAATTCTTCATCAATTCTCATATTTTCTTGTCCTGTTTTGGTCTTAAAATCTATTAATTTCATATCTAAATTTTACTACAAATTATTATTTTGTAATATTTCTTAATATAATTGTTAGTTTTTTAATCTTCTAAAACTCAATAATAACAACTATTTTCTGTAATTGTAAACTTTTGTAAACAAAAATAAAACTAAAAAAGCAATTTTCAAAACGCAAAAAACTTTATATAAATACGAGGATACTAAATACGAGGTTCAAAGCTAATGGGCTTATTGTTAATGCAATATGAATATCAAAAAGCTAAACAGAAAGTTAATCTGTATGAGCTTCGTGGAATTCGCTTGAATGACAGGCAAGAGCAATATACAAAACGTATTGCAAACATTGAAAAGTTATTCAATAAAAAGCAATCTTCAATCGAATCTAAGTATTCTAACATTCAAAGTCAATTAAATTCAAAGATTTCGCTAATGGCTGCAGCTGGAAGTTTTGGTGGCTTTAGTGTTGCATCTTTATTTGGTGGTACTATTCTAGCTGGTGCAGCATCAATAGCTGGTCTAGATACAGCTTTTGGGAATGCAGTTACTGGGTTGAATGATGATGGTAAATTGGAATCTCAACAACAATTAGCTGCTGCAAGATCTAGTTTAGCTGCTCAATTACAATCTACTTTACAAGTAATTCTTCAAGCATTGAAAGATGCTGAAATAGCTGAACTTGAAGCTGCTGAAGATAGACAACGTGAACCAATCGCTGAAAAAGATGCTGAAGTTCAAGCTGATGTAGCTGAAAATGATACTTTATTAGAACTTGCAAAAGAAAGAATGGAAGCAGCAAAAGGAAGACTTCCAGATACAATCAAAGGATCTGTTGCACACTACGGTTTAAGCTAATAATTATAATAGTGATAGTTAATAAAAAAGAGGTGATTATTATAATCACCTCTTTTAGTATGTTAATACAAAGTTTATTGCTTCTTCTTTTGTTGTAATATTTCCTTCTAATTGTTCTTCTTGAAGCGCTTTTATTATTTTACCTAATAATGGGGATTGTTGGATATGTTTGAGTTCCATTATTTCATTCCCTGTTAAAAGTTTTGGAATTGGTTTTAGCTTATCTTTTATTGATAAATAGTAATTAAGTAAATTATCTAAATTCCTGATATTCTCTTCTACAATATCGTCACTAATTGCAGGTCCTCTTGCTGATAATCGGTCAGCTTTTGCAAGAATTATATTATCAATTACATTATCTTCCATTTTTCTTATATATCGCATATAAATTTTTTCATTTATATTTTCTGCTGATACAACCTGAGAAGGATATATATGGTTTTTTATCATATTAGCTATATATTCAATTTGTTTTTTAGAAAATTTATTTTGTTTCAGAATTTCTTTAACCATTTTAGAGCCAACATCATCATGTTTGATAAATCTATGGCGTTCTCCTTCAATTGTCCAAGTTGAATATTTGCCGATGTCATGTAAAAAACCTGCTAATTTCAAATGGGCAAGTCTTGAAAACCCTCCAAAATCTTGTTTATTTAAATGTTGTTTAATTTCTTCTTGGCTAGTTTCATATATTTTTTGAATTTGGTTAACTGTTTCTATTGAATGTTCAAATAAATTCAAATGATGGTGAGTATTTTTAGGAACTTTTTTTACATCAATAAATACAGGGTAAAGGATATCAATTAAATCAGTCATTTCCAATAAAACTTTAGCAGTATATTCTCCTTCAAATAATTTCATTAGCTCATAATTTATTCTTTCAATAGCAGGCTTCTTGATTAATTGAATATGTTTTTTTATTTGTTGCTTAGTTTTATTCTCAATTTCAAAGCCTAAAATCGCAGAAAATCTATATGCTCTTAGAATTCTCAAAGGGTCTTCAACTATATTTTGTTCAGAAATACTCCTTATTATCTTATTTTGTAAATCCTCTTGACCATTATTAATATCAATAATCTCATTATTTTCCAAATTTATTGCAATTGAATTAATTGTAAAATCGCGTCTTTTTAAATCTAATTCAATATTATTCGTTTCTGTTATGTCAACATAATTTAATTTATCACTAAGCACAACTCTATAAATATGGTTTTCTGAATCCAATTCAATAAATGTCCCGTTAAGTTTTTGAGAAAAAATTTGCGCAAATTGTTTAGCATTTTTGACTATAATATCTTTATCATAAGAGCTTTTACCTAATAGATAGTCTCTTACTGCACCACCAACTAGATAGCTATTTGAATCTATTTTTTTTATTTGTTCTATTACTTCATCATTTAATAGATTCATAAACGATATTCCCTATTGTTACTATTACAGCTGTTTCAGCTTTTAAAATCAAATCTCCTAAAGTTAGCATTGGAATAGAATTATTTCTAAAATAATTAAATTCATTTTCTGAAAATCCACCTTCTGGACCTATTATAATTAAAACTTTCTCATCACTATTAATAGGATTTTCTCTTAAATACTGTTTTAAAGATTTTTCTGTATATTTTTCACATAATGCAATTATTTTGTTATATTTTTGACAATTCATAACTTCATCTAATGTAGATAAAGGAAAGCAAGTAGGAATATTAGCTCTTTCACATTGTTTTGAAGCAGCATACATTGTATTTTGCCATTTTTCAATTTTTTGTTCAATTACATTCTTTTTTAATGCGCAATTATCTGTATATATGGGATATACTCCTGTAACACCCAATTCTGTAGCCTTTTCAATAATAGTAAGCTGTGAATCACTTCTTAAAGGAGATTGTGCTAAGTATAGTTCATATGGAAGTTTTCTTGAAGATTTTTCTTTTTTTATAATATCTACAATAAGATTATCTCTATTAATCTCTTTTATTTCTGTTAAATACTCAATCTCGTTTTCATCAATTAATAATAACTTTTCTCCAATTTTTGAACGTAAAGACTTAACAATATGCTGATAGTTTGAACTATTAGATACTACTATATAATCATTATTAACATCTTTTGAATTTATAAAAAAATGTGGCATTAAATATTTCCCTTACTACTTTGTAGTTACAATTGATGTTGTATAATTTCCATTGAAATACTTATTAGCAACTTCAATTATATCAGAAGCTGTAACAGAATTAATTAAGTTTGTATATTCATCTATAAATTTATATCCACGACCTGAAGCCTCAAACCATCCTAATGTTGTTGCTTTATCGCTATTAGTTTCAAGTTGAATAACAAACTCTCCTAATAATCTATCTTTAGCATCTCTTAATTCTTTACCACTTACAAATTGAGTCTTGAATTTTTGCATTTCAACAAGCATTTTTTGTTTTGCCCTATCTAATGTTTTTGGATTTGTTCCAACATAAACATTAAATGAACCTGCCAAAACATTTGGATTATAAGATGATCCAACTTGATAAGCTAGGCCTTCCTGTTCTCTTATGCTTTTAAATAGTCTAGAACTCATGCCTGAGCCTAAAATAGTATTTATAACATTTAAAGTTGCATACTCTTTAATATCTTTTAATCCATTTGTTTGCCAACCTAATATTACCCAAGCTGTTTTTTGGTCATTCGCTTTTTTCATAACTTCTGTTTTAGAGGTTAATTTTGGGATTGAATAGTTGGAATATTCAAACTTAGGTTGTTTTGTATTCTGAAACATATTACTAAAATTGTTTATAATCATATCAGAATCTACTTTACCATTAACTGAAATAATAATATTTTCAGGGTTTAAGATTTTTGCTTGGTAAGTTTTTATATTATCTCTTGTAACACTTGGAAGAGATTTTTCTAGTAATGTATAAGATGTTGAATATACTGAGTCTTTATATATATGGGATTTATAACCATCGATTGCTAAATTAAGTGGATTATCTCTATTTTGTTTTATTTTATTCAATAAAATTGTTCTATCTTTTTCAATTTCAATATCGTCAAATGTAGAATTATTTAACATATCATCTAATATTTCTAGAGCTGTTTTAACCTGATTTTTAGTAGTTAAAAGAGTTATATTAAAAGTATCAGATGAAGGAGTTATATCTATATTAATGCCATTTTCTTCTAATGCTTTTGCAAGTTCAATAGCAGAATATTTTTTAGTACCTTTCATTAATAAATCTGCAAATAAACGACTTGTTCCTCTTTGAGGTTCTAAAAAATTGCCACCTTTAGCTAAAATAGTTATTGCAACAATGTCATTATAATTATTGTCAGTTAAAAGTAGTGTTGCATTGTTATCTAATTTAAATTTTTTAGTTGAACTATTTGATGATAATAATTCAGCTTTATGAATATTAAATTTTGGTTTATCCAAGCTAATATTTTGATTTTCAGGTAAAACAAGTGATATAGCACAATTATTTTTCAATAAATATTTATTTGCAACTCTTTTAACATCAGCTGCTGTAACTTTATTTATCTTATTTAAGTAATTATTATAATAATCAATATTACCTGTTAGAGTAATAATATAACCTAATTCTTTTGCAATATTTGAAACAGATTCTCTTGAATAATAAGTATCAGATTCAATTATTTTTTTTGCTATTTTTAAGTCTTCATCACTTATACCAAATTCTTTTATTTTATTAATTTCAGTAAATATTGCATTTTCTACCTTTTGAGAGTTTTGAGGTATAAATGTTGAATTAATAACAAATAATCCATCATCTCTCATTGTTGAATTATATGCAGAAATTGAATTAACTAGTTGCTTTTGTTCTTTTACAACTTGATATAACTTAGATGATTGCCCATCCCCAAGTATAGTTGATAGAACATCAAGTGCATAAGTATCATTAGATGTAATATCAGCACTTCTAAACCCTATCATCATATAACCTGCTTGAGTTGGCATATATGTAATATTTCGTTTTTGTGATGATAAAAATTTTTCTTTTTTATAGCTAGGAAGAATTGTCTTTTTAGCTGGAGTATTAAAGTTTTCTTTAATAATTTTTAAAACGTGTTCTGGATTTACATCTCCAATAACTAATGTAGTCATATTGGAAGGTGTATAGTATTTTTTGTAATAATCCAAGATGTTTTCTCTTGTTGCATTTTCAACAACTTTTGCAGATCCGATAACTTTTCTTTTATATGGATGTGTTGTATACATAAGTGCATTCAAATTATCATAACAAATACTAGATGGAGTATTTGCATCTTTAGCGATCTCTTCTAAAACAACTTTACGTTCTTTTTCCATCTCTTTTCTAGGGATTTGAGGATGTAATAACATATCAGCATGAAGAGCTAAAGCTTCATCTAAATATTTTGATGATATTGTTATGTAATAATGTGTAAAATCTTTACTTGTTGCAGCATTCGTTATAGCACCCTTTGATTCTAAAATTTTATCAAAATCTCCTGTTGGATGCTTTTCTGTGCCTTTAAAGAATAAATGTTCTAAAAAATGTGAAATCCCACTGTTTGTATCATCTTCATTTATAGATCCTGTTTTAATCCAAGTGTCAATTGTAACAATTGGATTGTTTTTAACTTGTTCAATAACTACAGTTTGCCCATTATCTAATTTATAAGTAAAAATTTCTTGAGCAAAACAAGCATTACTCAAAAAAACAAATGTAAGTAACAATAAAAATTTCTTCATATACTAACCCCATTAATTAAATTCAATTAACATAATAGAGTTATTATATATTTTTTTCAAGTTAATAAAATTTATTAACAATAAAACTAATTATAACAATATATTAGTATTCTTTAACAAATTCAGCTCCATCATCAATTTTAGTTTTAATTTTCTTTAAAACTCCATTTTCGTCATATATAAAATCAGATATTGCTGTATAATCTCCAATTCCATAATTAGAACGGTATATTTCTCTTATAGGTTGACCTTTGTCATTGTAATAAATATGGGATTTTAGTTTTCCATCATTATGAAGAAAATCTACTTGTATAGGTTTGTTGCCTTCATCAAATGTTTGGATATAAACATTTCGTTTATACTTGTGTTGAATTTTAGGTTGAAATTTTAAACTTTCAATTTCTGCATCAATAACTCTGTTAATATTATAACGTTCTGAAATAATACTATTAGTAGAATACCCTTGTGATTTTCTTGCCATAACTTAATCCCTAAAAATTACTTAACTTAATCCCTGATAGTTATATAAAGTATTTTATTACAAAAAAATTGACCAAATATGTAAATTGTTTACAAATTATTAAAATATGTAACAAAAATATCAATCATATGCAATTTATATATACTCAAATACTTTATATAAATGTAAGCAATCAATGCTTAGAAAAAAGATTTCATACATAACCTACACACACTAACCTTCTACACACGAGGAATTACACAAAAAATTCCAACCTTCCATTTTCGG
>CALUWB010000052.1 GCA_944324375.1 Candidatus Gastranaerophilales bacterium
AAAGATAGAATATCAAATTTTTATAATAAACTCATCAAGACCAAAGAACATATTTGGTCGCATTGTTTAGCATTAACAGGATGGATTTTACTATTATTACTCATAATTGCTATCAAAGAAGGTTTTGTATTATGCACAATTATATTTATGTATATAATAATATTTTCATTATATTTTTATATACCATTTATTATTATATTTTTGATAGAATCAATTTTTTTCAAAAATTGTAAAATCCCTGATAATTTCTTATTCCATAACCCAATATATCATTTAATATGGTTGGTTGGCATTATTTGTTCACTAATACCTATGTATATAATTATTGCAATTACATTATTACCAATTATCGTTAACTTTATTGATTCAATATATTATAAAATTTTGAGCAGAATTATTTTAGGATAAATTAAATATCACTATTTTCAAATAAAATTATTGGACTGATTAACACAAAATTAGTTAAATCGCCATTTTCTTGCTGTATTACAGCATTATTATTAATTGCATTAATAATTGCACCTTTAACGGATGGTACATAATTTAAATATTCAAAATCATAATAATCAACTAATGTTGCAGTAAATGTCCCATCTTTATGAAAACAAGGATTATAAATATTACATTTTCCAATTGTTAAAAATAAATTAAAATCATCCTTGAAAGATATAGAAAATGAATTGTTTTTATAAACTCCTTTTTTAATATTTGTCTTTTCTTTTGCTAAAGCATCAATAAATTCTTTAGAATTAATAATATTATTCATTAAAGAAGTTCCATACTGTACCACAACAACATCAGTAGAATTGTTTATATTCTGTTGACTATATTTAGATTTAATAAAATATTTTATATCATCATCGATTTGTCCTAATTTAGTATACATATTTGACTTGTCAAACTTTTTTTGATTATCCATATCTAAAGAAATCTTATAATACTTTAAAAAATCATAAGGGAATTCTATTTTTCTATTAACTACATTCAATAATTTGATAAATTGTTCTGACATAAGTTTCCCTTGTAAATCAGCCAATTGTTCAGATGATAGCTTATCTTGTATATCAGCTGACAAAATGTAATTATAATATTTTGCTCTATCATTTATATTTACATCAATCCCAGCAGCAGCACCTGTCATAACACCATCTTTTGATTTAGATGTTGGGTGAGAAGATGTAGAGTTATCACTATTTTCATGTTTCGCCCCACAGGTTCTCCAATAAGAATCAACCTTTGTACCGTCTTCTTTTGTATAGCCAGAAACTCTATAAGTCCCTGCACATTTTTTTGTAGTCATAAATGACCTCCTTTCGATTATAAATAACAACTAGGGGTAAATTAAGGGATAAATAAAATTGCGTCATTACGAGAAACATTATGTTTCGAAGTAATCTAATACACATCAGAATTTTATTTTCTGATTTCTTAGTCACTTAATCACTACATCACTGCCAAAACAGATTGCTTCGCTTTGCTCGCAATGACAAGGGGTAGGGGTAAATGGGAGGGGTAAATGGGAGGGGTAGGGAAGTGTAAAGGATGATAAATGTATAAAAAGAGGTATCTTTTGAAATGCCTTTCCCCTCATAATTTACCTCTCTATTTACCCCCCCATTTACCCCTACCCCCCAAGAGCAGTAATTACTGCTCTTGTTGTGATACTTCTTGAGCATCAGGATTAGGTTCCTGATTAGGTGTTACAGCCTGCTGTTGAGCCATTACATCAGCAATGGCTTGTGGCTGTTGAGCTGGATTATTAGGAACTTGTTGCATAACAGGATTCATTTGTTGTCCCAAAAATCTCTCTGGATTTTCAACGCCTTTTTGTTCAAAGTACCAAATAAATATTTCAGGCAAATCAAGTTCAATTTTTTGCGAGAATCTATCTATTGCTTGGATTAACAAATCAGCCTTAGAAGATTTTTCATTAATCATAGTTCTATCAGAATAAGTATATTTATAATCAGCCTGACGAACCGAATCATCAACTTCAACAATCTCCTTTTGGTTGTTTTTATTAATAAATAGTGTTTCTACCCCTGATTTAAAATCAGCACAAAGTTTGGCAACATTTTTCACATCAGGGATAATCAAGTATTGATTAATAATATCCAAAAGCATAGACAATCTGGTCATTTGACCTTGAGTTTTTGTAGTAATTTCTGTTGCAGTTTTAGTTGAAGATTCATCTGTTCCAATCATACTTGGATATATACCTGAAACTTCAGACATCAAACTATCTAAGAACGTAATATCGTTCAAGAATACAGTATGCTCAAACTGCAACTGTTTAAACGCAGCCGTTGGAGAAAGATTGTCACCGTATTCAATAATTTTCCCAGGATATAGGTTAATTTCTTCTTGAGAGAAAAACCCTTCAGGAGCAAGAAGAGGTGGATTTTCAGATAATGCCTGCATATTCAATGTTCTATTAAACAAATCTTCTTGAGAATGAGCAATAGAAAGAATTGAATACAATGGGCTAATACCTCTTTTTGTTTCCGGATCAGTAAGAAAAGCACCATAAGTAAACGGATTAATAATACTTTCGTTTTTGTTGAACCTTACAAGAAATTTTCTTGCGACAACAACAGCATGCCAGTTTTTAAGAATATTCCCATCAGGAAGTTTTAAATCTCCCCAATGCTCTAATACCTCAACAGTTTCTCCATCGGTAACTTCATCAAACATTCTTTTAACATCTTTGTTCGCAATGTTTGTATCACCTGATGTTTTAACAATATTTCTGATATTATCAGCCGTCATTTTATCAATTTTATATAATTGATTGTTAATAATTTCTTGTGGAGTTTTAAACGAACGGTAAATTTTAGGACATTCATCCCAGTTATCTTTTTGCGAAGGATCAAAAACTAAATTTGCAGGGTTTACAGGATAGACAAAAGGGTTATCATAAATTTGTCTTTCATCAGTCCAATAATTTTTCCCCTTTGATATAGCATCAATAATTCTTGGGAGTTTTTCAAAATCAGTTGAGAACAAATCCTTAAAAAACTCAATCGGTCTTCTATATTCTTCATACTTCTTTTTCCAAGCAGTAAAAGAAATCAATTCTCCATATAATAGAGCATTATCAATAACCGTATCACAAGTTTTTTGATAATTCATTTTCTCTAAAATATCAACAAGCATAGCTTTTTGTTTATTAGAAGAATTATCGCTATCTTGATTTTCGCCAGAAACATCAAACATCGAATTCACATTAGAATAAACATTTCGCCATATAAAAGCCTTTAATGTTTGATAAAGCATAAACACTTTACACATTTTAATTTTAGATTTCCAATTAGTATTTTTATCAGACGATTTATTCGTAAAACTCTTTTTGAAAAATATCTCATCAATAAGAGCATTTGCCTTATCAATATTTGATGAACGCTTATCGTTATAAGTTTTAAAGTTTTCAGAAATCATTTTGACAAGACTATTTTCATTATCTTTTGAAAGAGTTTTAACATTACTATCTTTATCAATTAAATATTCAAATGACATAACAAGTCCTTTCATTAAATTTTCGAATAATCAATTCCCTCAATAACATTAATTTGAGGTTCAGTATCCTGTAGAGGTGTATCCTTATCCAAATTAAGAGCAAGTCTTTGCCCCTTTTGGATTTTAGAAATAGCAGATATAAGAAAATCCAATGTCGCAATCATATTTTTTGATAGCTCCAAAGGATTTTCTTTATAATCTTTCACCTCATCAAGAAAATTATTAAGCAAGACTTCAACAGAATCGAGAGCAATATTAAACAAATTGACATGCCTGCAATTAATCTCGGTTTTATCAAAATCTTGAATATCTTTTATTTTTTTAGATTTTTTCATATTAATCTCTCATCGGGTAAACATACTGATTAATTTTTCAAAAAATATGCTAGAATAAAAACAGAAACGGAGTAATTATGAAAAAAATATCACAAGTTCTATTATTATCAGCACTAATTATAGTTATAACCAATTCAATCAGTTATGGAACAACAACCTACCAAACATTTGGTAATACGACCTATTCTTCAGATGGAACAACCTATCAAAGATTTGGAAACACAACTTATTCCTCAGATGGAACAACCTACCAAAAATTTGGCGATACAACTTATTCCTCAGATGGAACAAGATATCAAAAGTTTGGTAATACAACCTATTCTTCAGATGGAAAAAGATACCAAAAGTTTGGCAATACAACTTATTGTTCAGATGGAACAAAATATCAAAAATTTGGTAACACAATCTACAAAAATTAATTAATTTATTTTCCTTTTCCAAAGAAACTTGAAAAAATATCAGCATCAGTTTTCTTCCAACTATTAAGGAAGTTCATCCAAGACAACAATGAATCTTTACTACTAGAAGAAGAATTTTGCGTTTGAGTA
The DNA here is from genome assembly GCA_944324375.1 of Candidatus Gastranaerophilales bacterium. Classification (GTDB taxonomy): domain Bacteria; phylum Cyanobacteriota; class Vampirovibrionia; order Gastranaerophilales; family Gastranaerophilaceae; genus UMGS1585. The sequence goes on from CALUWB010000052.1 coordinate 4,400, forward strand.
GCATTCGCTTGGCTTGTATTAAGTGATTGAGCTTGGTTATTACTAATAACATTGTATCCTTGTAAATAAGCATTTAATAAATTATTAATAACATTAGCTGTATCGGTTTGAGAATTAGCTAACAATTCATTCGCATAATTAGCCGTTTGTTGAGCCACCTGATTAGTAGCATTATTATACATATCAGTAGCTTGGCTAGAGCGAATCATATTCCTTTGAGTTAAAGGACTAACTATACTATTTTCAGTATTAGCTTTCATTTGAGAATTTAAAGTATTTTGAAAGCTATTAAGTTTAGCCTGATTAGTAGTAGAATTTAATGTTGGATTAAGATATTGGTCTAATAGAGAGCCAATATTTTTGTTAACATTATCATAAATTGTACTAAATGCAGTACCATCTTGGAATTTAGTATTAGTACCAGAATTATTAGTATTAGATGTAACATAAGGGTTATTAGTAGTAGTATTCCCTAATGTAGTATTTTGAGTAGTAGTATTTTTAGAAGAAGATCCACCCATATTAATTTCCTTTCTTTATATTGTAATAAACGAAAAGAGAATTCTTAATTCTCTTAAACCCACATCTTAAAAGTACAAGAATAGCAGGTTTCCTAAAAGATTCAGCATAAATATCACAGCTAAACCAATTTAATATTTTCTGAACAGCTTCAAGATTAAATTTATGAAACCCTCTTTTAGCAAAACCATTCATAAAAAGTTTTTCTCTTTTTTGATAAAGATAAATACACCCAACAAGCGTTTTATCATCATAAAAAGAGTAAAAAAAAGTATTTTGAATAATATAATTAAAAGATGAGTCATCACCTACAGATTTTTTATTCTTTAAATATAATTTTCGACAAGCATAAAAATCAAACTCATCATCACTCGGAACAATAACTTTCATATAAAACTCCTTATAATAAAAAAAAGGGATTGCCAAAGGAAAGAGAAAGGATAAGCAAGCAATCCCAAAAGAAAAACTAAAATAATTCAAATAAAAGAAGAAATATATGCCAAAAAAAATATAACCTTAAATTTCTTTTACCAAAACAATATTTCCATAAAAATCCTTAGCATATTGTTTTGTTTTATCTTTAGTTTGCTTATTAACCCCATACACCCACTTATAAGTAGAAGATTTAAACTTCATCTTGTTAATTTTAGACATAGAAGAATAAACAACCCCCTTCAAAGAATCAACAAATTCTTGAGCAGCATATCCAATCTTTTTAATAGAAGTAAAACAATTCCCAATAGAATCATATTGAATTAAAACAGCCAAAGGTTTATTACAAATAGGACAAATCCCAAAAGATAACTCTCTTTGTGAAAATCTATCATCATCAGAAATAAACCAAATATCCATAGGCTTAAACGAACAACAATGCCTCATAAAACTACCTAAACAAAAATTCGCATAACACGGCCTGCACTCTATAGGGATAAAATCATACGCCGTTACTTAAAACCTTGTTGATTTAATCAAGTACAAGAGAATCATACACCATGTGTCAAAAAAACCAGAAGAAATATTAAAATTTATTTACATCTAATGAAGAATAATTAAGATATGAAGAAATGTAAATTAGGCTAAACATTAAAAAAGGAGCCTATTTGAGGCTCCTATATAATAGAATAGAAAAACGGTAAACAAATGTTAAGTCGATTATAAATAGACTTTAAAATTAAATTAATTAAACCTGAGCAGCATCGTTAATTTTCTTATTAACAATGAAATCAGCTATTTTTCCGAGCAAAGATCTATTTTGTGGTTGCTCAGTCATACTTGCTCTAATGCCTTGAAAATCTTTTGCAACATCAGCTGTTAGTTTACCTTGAGGACCTTGTTGTCCTTGAACTTCACCTGCAGTAAATGTTGAATTCATTTGTTGAATAAAACCAATACCTTGATCGTTTGAAGTTCTTAGGCCTTTTGGTACACTGGCAGCCATTGTCATACTACCAAATGTTATAGGTGCCATACCCTGTTCTCCGTTTTTCTATTTTCTAATTCTTTTTATATCCTATGTATATATAAAGTATATATGAATATAAAAATTGCTATTTTTGTTTTATTTTGTTAACATTTTGTAACATGCAAAGCCTTATCACAGCATGCTTTTAGGGGTAAAAACCATATATAACACAGTTGGGGTAAGTATTTCTCGACCTTAAAAAACCTAAATCCCAGATATAATCATGTTACAACATGAATTAATATTCTGCAAGCTTAAGGAATCTTATCCTAATTCAGAACGTTCGATTTCTTCAGTTTTAGTGAATTCAATAATATCACCTTCTTCGATATCATTAAATTTAACAAAAGAAATACCACATTCAAACCCTTGAGCAACTTCTTTAACATCATCTTTAAAACGTTTAAGCTGATCAATATTCCCTTTGAAAATTTCTTTACCATTTCTTTTAATAATAGCAGTATTATTACGGTTAACTTTACCTTCAGTTACATAACACCCAGCAATCTTAATCGTTTTACCAATAGTAAATACCTGTCTAATTTCAGCTTTAGCAACAGAAACAACTTTCAATTCAGGAGAAAGAAGTGAAATCATAGTTTTTTCAATATCTTCTAGGATTTGGTAAATAATATCATATTTCTTGATAACAACACCTTCTCTATCAGCAGCAGCTAAAGCGTTAGAATCTTCTTTAACAGTAAATCCAAGAATAATCGCACCAGATGCAGCCGCTAACATAACATCAGCTTCAGAAATTTCACCAACACCAACGTGAATAATTTTAGTAGAAATTTCTTTTGATTCAAGTTGTGCAATTGCTTGAGAAACAGCCTCAGCAGAACCGTGAGTATTTGCTTTAATAATAAGATTAAGTTGAGGGATATTATCATCACCAGCAACAGCTTCTTTTCTAATATGAGCAGGTAACATAGCATCAAGACGTTTATCACGTTCTTTTTCTTGTCTTTCAGCAATAATTTTTTTCATTTCTTTTTCATTTTGAACAACTTCAAAATATTCGCCAGCTTGAGGAACTTCAGATAAACCTAAGATTTCAACAGGAGTAGAAGGTTCAGCTTTTTGAATTCTTTCGCCACTATCAGATAATAAAGCTCTAATTCTACCACAAGCAGTACCAACAACAACACAATTGCCAGCTCTAAGTGTACCATTTTGAACTAATAAAGTTGCAACAGGCCCTTTACCTTTATCAAGATTTGCTTCAATAACAACCCCTGAAGCTTCAGCTTTTGGATTAGCTTTAAGATCTTTAATATCAGCAAGAATCCAAATGTATTCTAATAATTCATCAATACCCGTTCCTTGAAGAGCAGAAACTTTAACAGTAATTGTATCACCACCCCATTCTTCAGGGATAAGACCGTGTTCAGTTAATTGTTGAAGCACTCTATCAGGATCAGCACCAGGTTTATCAATTTTGTTAACAGCAACAATAATAGGAACGTCAGCAGCTTTAGCGTGGTTAATAGCTTCAATTGTTTGAGGCATTATACCGTCATCAGCTGCAACAACCAAAATCGCAATATCAGTTGCTTTAGCCCCTCTAGCACGCATTTCAGTAAACGCTTCGTGACCAGGAGTATCAACAAATACAATTTTCTTTTCTTTGTTATTATCAAGATAAACTGTATAAGCACCGATAGATTGAGTAATACCACCAACCTCAGTTGATACAATTTTATGTTTAGAGGCTCTAATACTATCTAATAAAGTTGTTTTACCATGGTCAACGTGTCCCATAATACTAACAACAGGAGCTCTACGTTTAAGAAGTTTTTTATCAACTTCCGTTAGAACTTTCTTTTGTTCTTCTTTTTGAAGTTCTTCTTCGATATAAGCATCTAAATCTTCATCAAGAACTTCTAATTCATATTCAGCACAAACTTTTTTAATAACATCAACATCAATTAATTGGTTAACAGTTGCCATAACACCTTGGAACATAAGGAATTTAACAATTTCAGCAGGTGTTTTCTTAATTTTATCAGCTAATTCACTAATAGTCATAGCTTTGTTAACAACAATAGAAGTAATTTTTTCAACTTCTTCTTCTTTTTGAACTTTTTTCTTATGATGTTGAGCTGCAGCTTTTTCTAAAGAAATTCTTTCTTGTTCTTCTTTTTTAGAATTAAAATCTTTAGTTTTCTTTTTATTATCACCTTTTTTCTTGCTAAAACCTTTATTTTCATAAATATCTTGTGGAATAATATGTCTTTCAATAGGTTTTTTAACCTTATCGCCCTTATCTTTATTAAAAGGTTTCTTTTCAGGATTTTCGGACTTCTTATCAGCATTATTTTGTTGAGGTCTTTTAACTTTTTCTATTTCAACTCTTTTAATAGGAGCCTTTTTAACAATTTCTAATCTATTTTTAGGCGCAGCAGGTTTAACAACTTCAATTCCAGATTTATTATTAGCAGTTTTTTCTACTTTTTTAAGATCTTCTTTTTCAACAGGTTTATTCTCTTCTATTTTTTGTTGTTCAACTTCTTCAGTTTTAACTTTAGCCTTTTTAACAATAAAAGCCTTTGGTTTTTTACTAGGTAATTTAGAACCATCAGCTATAAAATCTTTTAATTTAGAAACTTGAAGAGGAGTAACAGTATTAGAGTGCGACTTAACATTAATAGATATTTGGGCAAATTTTTCAATTACCTCTTTACTTGTTAAGCCTAATTCTTTGGCAAGTTCACTAACTCTAATATTATCCATTTAAAATTCCTTTCAGATTTACATCGGTCTTTAAGGCCTTATTTAATTTATTTTTTTTCAAAGCATTTTCTATACATTGATTATTATAACAAAGATATGCTGATCTACCAAATATTTTTGAATTTGGGTTAATAATAACCTCACCATTTAAATGATTTTTGGTTATTTTCATCATATCATCGGCATTTTTTATTTCGCCACAACCCACACATTTTCTATATTTCATAGAACCCTCATATTTTATTGTGCAGATTCAGCTAATTTTTCTAACTTTAATTTTTGGTCATATTCGACTAATAAATTAATAAGTTCATCTAACTCACCATCAATAACAGTCCAAACATTCAAGTTATGATTAATTCTATGGTCAGTTAAACGTCCTTGAGGAAAGTTATAAGTTCTGATACGTTCACTTCTATCACCAGTACCGACTTGAGAACGTCTTAAATCAGTAATTTCTTTATTTTGTTTTTGAAGTTCCATATCATATAATTTAGCTTTCAAGATTTCTAGAGCACGTTCTTTGTTTTGTAATTGAGAACGTTCTTCAGTACAGAAAATCATAATCCCTGTAGGTTTATGGAAGACACGAGCAGCAGTTTCAACTTTGTTAACGTTTTGTCCACCAGCACCACCTGAACGAGCAGTTGTGATTTCGACATCATTCATATTAAGTTCTACTTCAACACCTTCAATTTGAGGCATAACTGCAACTGTAGCAGTTGAAGTATGCACACGGCCTTGAGATTCAGTTTGAGGAACTCTTTGAACACGGTGAACACCTGATTCATATTTTAATCGAGAATAAATACTATCACCTTTCATAGAAATAATCACTTCAGAAACGCCACCTGCTTCACAATCTGTTTTAGAAAGAATTTGTGTTTGCCAGCCTTGCTTATCAGCATATCTAATGTACATTCTCATTAAATCACCTGCAAAAATGTTAGCTTCATCACCACCTGCACCACCACGAATTTCAAGCATAATATCTTTATCATCCATAGGGTCACGAGGAAGAAGAAGAATTTTCATATCTTCTTCATATTTAGCGATTTTTTCTTGGTTTTCTTCCATTTCTGCTTTTAAGAACTCTTTCATTTCAGGATCAGATTCAGAATGAATCATATCCTTAGCATCAGCAATCGCATCAGTTGCTTCTTTCCATTTATAATAAAGATTCACAGTTTCTTCCATAGATTTTCTTTGTTTTGATAAATCACGGAATTTATTATAATCCTGAATGATAGCAGAATCAGACAATTTTTCACCTAATTCTATATAATTTTTTTCAATTTGAAGAATTTTATCTAACATATCTTTCATAAGTAATTACCTCTTATTAGCATTGTAACAAAAACATACTCAGAAAAGTTACAAAAGTTTACATTTTATCAAAAAAGTTTACAAAAAAAACTTTATATATATAAGTTACTGGGAAAAATCGAGGTTGAAATGGTACTTTCATCCGGAGAAATTTTAACAATAGGCTCAGGAATCCAATCACAAGTTGGAGGAACCATACCAGTTCGCAACCAAAATAAAAAAAACGAAGAAGAAAAACCAAATAAAATTCCCAAAAGCGTAATAAGATATCATAAAATAAGAAAACACGAGAAATATAGAGTAAAAGGAGAAATTCCTCAAGACTATATTTCAGATATAAAAGTCCCAAAAACAGATGTAGATAAGTTAATTCAACTCACATCTAAATATAAACTTGTGACATTTAAAATTCCAGATGAAAGCCACGATTATTATATAAAAAGCTGTTATCAAATAGACTATATATCATCTCCAATAAGATATAAAGGAGAAGGAACAAAAGCAGTAAAAAGTTTACTAGAAAAATCAATGACCGATAAAGATACAGAAGGAAGAATAATAGTTGATATAAAAATAATAGATAATGAAACCTCATCAGCAGGATTTTTCTATAAATTAGGATTTAGATTTATTGACAAGTCAAAAAATGAAATAATAAAAACTTGGTTAAAAGATGAAAAAAATATATTATCACCTAAAATAACAGGTTTGATGTATTTACCAAAAGAAAATATCCAAAAATTATTAATGTACAGAATGTTATTATAAAGGAATCTAAATGACAGGAATAAATATGAAACTTCCCCCTCCAACTGTAACAGGAGTAAGCCTTCCCGGAGCTCTTGAAGTTGAAAGCAATCCGACAAAAAACTATGACCAATTAGTCGCAACAAGAAAACAAGCTCAAGACGAAATAACAATAGAAAATAAGAAATTTGCTAAAAAAAGCAAACATAAAACCCCAATAGGTATAAAAATTGCAGGGGGTCTAACCTTTTTAACTGGGCTTGCTTGGGGTGCAAAAAAATTACTCAAAAAGTAACTCATTAAAAGATTTATATTTGAAAAATAGAAAATGTCCAGCATTTTCTATTTTTTTTATTGGTGTACTATTTTTCTCATAATACTCAATTTGTCTATTTATATTAAAAATCATGTCCTGAACAGATAACACAGCCAAATCAAATTTTAATGGAATATAATCATTCGTATAATAACAATTCAAAGCAAACAGTTCATTTAAACAGCTTTCTAAAGACCTGTGTGGTTGATATTTATTTAAAAGTTCAAGTTCTTTATCTGTAAACACCAAATATTTTCTTCTAAATTCAAACACATTATCCTTAGAAACAGATTTAAACTGATTTTTAATTTCTTCAGATAGTCCATAATAACTATCATGAGCATAAGGATTGCCATTAATCGCGACTTTTCTTTTTAATTTTGGAAGTTTATTCTGAATAAGCCCTGCAACATAAACCCCAGCAGAAAAAGTAATAAGATTAACTTCTTTATACTTTGAAAAATCAAAATTAAAATCTAAATCAGAATAATCATATCCAATTAAAATATCAAAACCATAAGATTTTAAAAGTTGAAACTGCCTAAAATCACATCCCCAACCAGTTAAAAATACAATTAATTTATCTGAATTATTATCAATCAACTCTAATTTCACACTGTTATTTTAAACAAAAGTATGAATTTTTTCAAACCCTTTAAAATCTACTCCAATTCTATCTCCACGATATATTTTCTTATCAGGATTATTAGATAGAAAATCAAACTTAGCTAAATATCCATTATATTTAAAACATCTTCTAGTTATTTCTACTAAATCATCTGTTTTAATATCAGAACACCTCACAACAATCCAAGAATTTTTACCATCCAAATCAACAAACCAAATTTGAGGATCAACCCCAATAACATTTTGGAAAGATACAATTTTAAATCCCTTTTCCTTTAGCATAAATCTCATTTGCATAATAGCAAAATTATGTAATTCCCATTGTGACATTTCAATTTTTTTATCCGATGCCAACTTTTCAGGAATAATAGAATCCCCCGAAATAGAATTAAACAAATTCCAATTACTATTATCAAGAATTTTTGCAGTAGAAGCATCCATATTTCCAACAATAACAGGGAATAAACAAGGTATTAAATTATTTTTTTCAGACTCTACCAACTGCCTTTTTAAAAATTCAGGAGGTAAAAAAGAAGTTCCATTTTCATCTCTAATATCAATTAAAATAGAAAAAACTTGATTTTTATAAGCGATTGAAAAATGATCAAAAGAAGGCCTTGTCAATTCAGACTTTAACCAATTAGCATTTCCGAGTTCATCCATTTTTTCATGAAGGAATTGTCCTGAAATATTCATAACATCAATAAAAAGTTCACTTGGTGGGACTTTATCAATTTCACGACTTTTAGTAGATAAATCAACAAACTTTTTGTTGGTAAAACCTACATTTTTACCTCTTTCTTTTTCTAAAGATTTTGACGATATAAAATCAAAAAGATTGTTGATAATTTCAGACATTTAAAACCCTTGATTAATAAATGTTTTAACCTTAATTTTTGCATTAACTTTAGTATCAGGAGGAAGATTAAAATCAGTATAATCTTCTATAAAATTAATCTTAATTTGATATGCAGGAGCATAATCTTTAACCACTTGTCCAGAAGCATCAATAGTAGTAATCTGATCAGCAGCATCAACTTTATATACTTTATTAGTTTTATCAACAGAAACAACTGTACCTTTGAATACTCTATGCTTATAATTAGGAATTTCTACCTGAACATATTGTCCAATTTTAACTTTTTCTAAATCAACAGGATTGACTCTTGCAATAACCCAAACATGTTTAGGAATGATTGAACATAAGACATCATAAGGATTAGCAACATCTCCAACATTAACAGAAACACTTGAAACAATTCCGTCTTGAGGAGCAAAAATTTTTGTACAAGATAATCTTAATTTAACCTCTTCTTCCATTGACTCAATATTTTTAATCTCTTTTTGTACAGATTCAACAGTATCCTTAGAAATATCTATCTTTGTTTTATCAATCTGAGGTTTAGGAATAGTTATTTCAACAGGTTTTTGATCAGAAGCATTGATATCAGACATATTCTGCAAAGTATCACCCAAAACTATTTTTTTTCGTTCTTGATTTTTCTTTGCTAAATCTTCAGGAATATAAGTTCTTGAATAATTAGTATAATTTGTTTCGTTTTTTGCGTATTCAGGAGGTTTTCCCACATTATTATCCTTATTAATATTTTGATTAATTTGGTTATTCTGAAGGCTAGAATTTTTTTCTACGTTTACCCCCTCATTGCCCCCTTCGTTAACCCCTACCCCTAAATCTTCAGGTAAAGGGGAATGCGTCAACATTCTAAGCTTCTCTTTATTGATTTCTAAATCAGTTTCGAGTTTAATAAGTTCTTCTTCATAATCTTTTGGGTCAATTTCCATCAAAAGATCACCTTTTCTCACTTCTTGATCCTTCATAATATAGACCTGAGCAATTTGTCCACTAGCACGTGAAGTAACATTAATCAGCTTACCATCTAAAACAGCATCCGTTGATTTAACATACATAATAGGAACAAGAAAAAATAAATAAATTCCAAAAAGAATAATTCCAACAAGAAGTATAATATCTAAATTGTAATCATCAATAATATCATTAATAACAGTTTTAATTTCAGAAATAGACATAATTTACCCTAATTTCATAATAAAAGAAGCTTCAGCTCTACCTAAATCAATCATATTAAATGCTTTATCAGTATCTTGAATAACTTGACACCAATCATCATTATCATAATGTTCGTCAGAATCAAATTGATTATTTAAAAGAAGATTGTATAAAGCCGAAATATCATTTTCTTGATTAATTTCATCTTTCAAAACAAGTACATAGAACTTATTAACATTTTTCATATACAATCCAATGGTAATCTTTTGAGCCGAATTGATTTCGTTTAGAAAATCATCCATACATTCAAATTTATTTAAACCATTGAAAGTATAATCGTGAATATCAAAATACTTTTTAGCAGCTTGTAGAATCATATATGGCTGAAACCATTTAATAACAATTCTATGCCCTTTTTGTGATAATAACTCTTCCATACAAAACCCTTTTTACAAAATAAGTTACTATTTTATTTTAATTTACTTGTTTCAAAATAACAAGAATATCTTCAAGTTCTTGCCTTAAATAATCTAATTGTTGATTAACATTATCAGGCGCATAAATAGCCCCGGATGATTGATACGCAAGATATTTTTTGTATCTTTCAGCCTCAGAACGAAGAGTGGCAATCGATTTGGCATGAGTACCTAAAGGCATAAGTTTAGTAAAAGATAAATAATAACTTTCAGGTTTACCTTCATATTTTCGTCTTAGAGCATCAATATTCAAATAAAGTAAATCAGCTTTAGCAACAAAAATTTGGGAAGAAATTTCATTTTCAATTCCATCAAGTAGTTGTTCAACAATAGGAATAATTCTAGCAATATCTTTTAAATATTGATTATTTTTTTCTTGCTTAAACATAATATTGATAAAAGCAGGATTGTTTTTTGGCACAGGTTTAAGAGTATCAGGATCATCAAACCCTTGTTGTGCTTCAAAAACAGGAGTTGCTTCAGCAGGGGCAGAAGGTTTGAATTTAGCTGTAACGTCAGGAAGAGTCCCAATATAACCTTTTTGCGATTGGATATTCATAGAATCAACAGTATTATCCATCGTTTTTGCCTGAACAGGCAAAACTAATAACATTATGATAATAAAAAAACCAACCAACTTCTTCATATAATAAATTATACTGATAATAAATAAAAAATCATCCACTAAGCATTTTAAAAAATGCGCCCGATGAGAGTCGAACTCATGACCACCAGTTTAGGAAACTGTCGCTCTATCCTACTGAGCTACGAGCGCAAAATTTTTATTAAGTTATCAAATAGACGGCTCCGTTCGTCAACCTGCTATACAATAACAAGAATAATTATACAACAAATTTGAATAAAAATAATAAATTTGAATTATTTACTGGATTAATTGGAGTAAATTATTTGCAGTATAGGGGTAAAAGAGTACACACGAGCACAATTAGGTAAAACTCAATATTAGCTTGTGTTTGAGTACATATATAGACCATGTTATCTATATCCATTGATACCCACAAAAAGTATTAAAGATAGACCTTTTTGCCGATGAATCTATCCTCTAAAAGGTTGTAGTATATATGGTGGAGAGAGGAAAATAGAATCTGGGGGAGAGATATTAAATTTGCGTAGAGAATTTAAGAAGAAGTCAA
>CALUWB010000053.1 GCA_944324375.1 Candidatus Gastranaerophilales bacterium
GATAAAGAATGAAGCAACATATGATTTTATAAAAACATTAAAAATACCCTTACCTACATTAGAAAAACAAAAAGAAATTGTAGATAGATACAATGAAAAAATCAAACTTGCAGAAAAACAAGAAAAAGAAGCTCAAAATCTTGAACAAGAAATCGATCAGTATCTATGTGAAACATTAGGCGTTAAGATTCAAAATCAATTAAAACAAAATAAAATAAGCTATCTTAATTTTACATCATTAAAAAAAATATCTAGGTGGGATGTTTATAACAATAAAAATCAAGTATTATCAACCAAATATAATTTTGGTAAATTAAAAGATATTATTATCGGAAAACCTATTTATGGTGCTGGAGAAAAAGGAATCAATAGAAAAACAGATGTTAGATATATAAGAATTACAGATATTAATGAAGATGGAAGTCTTAATAATGATATAATATCAGCTGAAAATGTAGATGAAAAATATCTATTAAAAGAAAATGATTTTTTAATTGCCCGTTCGGGTAATACTGTTGGAAAAACTTTTTTGTATAAAGAGAAATTTGGGAAATGCATTTATGCGGGTTATTTAATTAAATTTACATTAAATTCGCAAAAAATAATCCCAGAATATTTGCTATATTATACAAAATCAACAGCATATAAAGCTTGGATAAATTCAAACCAAAGAGCTAATGCTCAGCCAAATATTAATAGTAATGAATATTTGAATAGTCCAATAATAATACCTGAAATACAAATACAACAAAAATTAGTTGAAACAATTTCTCTTAAAAAAGAGAAAATTCACAATTTAAAAGAAACCTCGGAGCAAAATCGCAAACTTGCCCAAGAAGAATTTGAAAAGGAGTTGTTTGAATAATGGATTTTTATTCAATATTTTTAGATTATTTCAAAAAATGTGTTAAAGATAATTCACCAATAGTGCTTGAAGAAATGATTGGTATGGCTAATGGTAAAGAACAGTCTGCCAATTCTGCATTGGAAGAATTAAGACAAAATGGTCTTATTAACTTAAAACCTAAAATGAATGTATTCAAACCAGGAACAAGATTAGAAAATTTTGAAAGCATAACTTTAACTGAAAAAGGATTAAACGAAATTAAACAATTAATTTATAAAGAAAATCCAGAATCCAAATCAACAGAAGTAAAACAGAACGATAGATTATTAGAAAAAATTATACAAAAAGAAAAAAATAGAATTTCTCAATTATCTGATGAGGATAAAAACAAAGAAATAATTGAAAAAATATTATCATATTTTCAATATCTGAATACTAATATTCACAAATATCCTAATGGTGAAATTAATAGTTGTGAGATAAAAGAAGAAGTAAAAAATATTGTATCTAAATATTATGAACGTATAATCGCAATTAAGGCAAGAAAAATAACTAATAATATGGAAAATGAAGGCTACATAACCTTTATTTACAAGAAAAACACTCCAGAAAAATATGAAATAAAAAATCTTTTAACCTCAAAAGGAGCTATTTATCTTAAACATTCAGAAAAAGACCATGAAGAAAAATTTGAGAATATAAAATTTGAAAATGTTATAAACCCAAGTTTAGCAGAATTTATTTATAATTCCCCAACCCCAATAGCTATGAAAACTATCCAAAATTTTTATAAGAATATCTCTCAAGAACAATTAAATGCTATGATAAAAAGTGCAAGTGTAGCAGCTAGAGCAATGCAAAGCATTCCTAATATAAAACCTATTTCTTCATCTAATAGTGTATTAGATCAAGTAAAAGAAGACAAAGACGACAAAGAAGGTAATGATACAAAAGATAATAAAGAGAAAACATATACTTTTGAAGGTATATTAGGTCAGAACTGTGGAGAAGTTGAAAAATATATTGATTCTAGTAAACAATTACAAGCTAGAAATTTTGTAATATCAAGAGGAATAAAAGTTTTGAGGGGTTATGCTCCAGCTTCAATATTATATGAAGCATCTAAGGCCGAATATGACTATTACCAAAGAATACCATATAAAGATCATTTAGATTCTCTAGAGACATTCTTATTATCAATGAAAGATTCTGCAAAATATATCCCAGAAATAACTTTGGTATCTAGAAATCCTTTAAATTTAGAAAAGTTTAATATAGATGTTAAAGCCCTTAGTCCAACTAATAGAGGTAAAATTGACAACTTAAATTATTATATTTTACAAACTAGTGCAAATGAATTATTCAGAATCGATGGTAACCACCGTCTGGAAGCAGCTTATTATATTTATAAAAAATATAATAAAGATTTGTATTTCCCTTTTTCAATAATTTTGTGGAATCCAGAAGACTATATTGGTGATGGCTCTAAGATATGGAAAGATATGATAGATGAAGAACGGAAAGAAAACGAAGCATTTTTATTTTACTTTCTTAATAGCAAGGCAAAAAAACTTGAAATTGAAGAGAATTTAAAAGGTATTATAAAAGCAGATAAAAATAGATGGAGGGATTCTGACTTAGATATTGCTGATAAAAGTTTAGCTATAATGAGAAATTTTTATGTGCAAACAATACATCCATCAATATCCTTTTTAAATGAAAATTTATGTGGAGAAAATGGTCTTTTACAAATATCTCAAATTCTTAGCAAGATTATGGAAACAGACAAAATAAATCAACAAGAATTTGATAAGGTTTTAAAATTAACAAATTCCATACTTGAAATGGATATTTCAGAAAATTTAAAAAAATTTAATTTTTATTGTCAACTAATTTTTTATATAGCATATCAAAATAAAACCAAAGAAAAATGCATTAAAAAAGTAAAAAACTTGGATAATTGGGTAAAAAAGTACAATTTTTCAAATGAAACTTTTAATGATCCAATTTTATTATATCAAAATGCAAAACAAACAAACAATTTAGACCCTATTAATATATTTATAGCGATGCCTTATTATAGTGATGGTATAATTGAAGATTTTAATGATCAATTCAAAAAACTAAAAGATGAGTTGGAACATCAATATCCAGAATTAATCGGCAGATTTAATATATACGAAATAATGAGACATAGAGGGTATGCAATAGATATTCAACAACAAATTATTGATCAAATAAAATCAGCAAACATTTTTATAGCAGATATTTCTGAATGCATTTGTCAAAAGGGCACAAAAAAAGTTGATAGCCATGCTAATCCAAATGTAATGTATGAATTGGGAATCGCAAAAAGTCAACCATACACAGAAATTATTTTATTAAAAAATAAAAAAGACAAGATAGAAGTTCCTTCAGATATTATTACTAAATATCATAATAAGTTTGAATTTGATAACAAAGTGGCAATGAGAAAAAAAATATTTGAAGCAATTGAAAATATTTTAAAAGATAAATTTGAAATAATATAAATTTGTTATTTGTTGAAAAATTAAATCTTAGTGAATTACTTTAATAAATTTATATATTAATGTAATTGGAGTTTAATCAATGATTAATGATAATCTGAGTAATTTAATAAAGGAAATAAAAACTATTACCAATAATGATTTTTATCTTGAACTTAGCAAAATTAAGATAAAGGATAATTATTTTTTAATAAAAATTCAAACTTCAGAACCTTTTAAAAAATATACATTAGACAAAATAAAACGTCTTTATGATACTTATAAAGACGATGCTTATCAAAAAAAGATTATTTTAGAAGATATTAAAAAACTTTTTTTTAATAATTGGGATGGAGCTTATTCTGAATTAACCGCATATGATTTATTAAATTTAATTTTTGATAATCCATGTAAAATTCAAATTAATGACATAAAAAAAGAACATACTTTAGCAAAACATTGTAATGATGCAGAAGTTTCTGATATTGATGGATATTTAGAAGATGCAATTTGTTTTTTGGAAATAAAAACACTTAGATCTCGCTTATATGAATTGATAAATAAATTAAAAAGTGAATTGGAGTCTCGCAGTGAAAATGACTGTTTTATTATTCAATCTGATTATCCATTATCGCTAGAAATAACTAGTGATAAATCATACTCAGCATTAAAAAAAGAAATCCTTAATGCCAAGAGGAACAAAGAACGAGCTTTAGTATCCAAAACAATCAGAGGATTATTTTTTCGATTTTATTATAAAAGACAACCAGTCTTAATTGAAAGTCATAATTGTGAAACTAACTATCAAATGGCAAAAAGATTAGAGAGATTACCATTGAATCAATATAAACAGTATGTTGATGGACAATTTATAAAAGCTTATGTCTGTAATGGACTTAATTTAAATAATAATTTAATATGTAATGAAGAATTTTTTAGAGCATTAGCAAGACGCGTTTTTTGCAGACTAACAAAAGTAGAAGATGTATTTGACGATAATTCAGACTTATCAACGGCATTTATTGCTAAACATTTAAGTGGATTGTTGTTTATCGTTGATTTATCTGCCAATATTCAAAAGAAAATAGATAATCCAAAAGATTTATATGAAGTTTATTTGTATTCAAACCCTAACGCAGAATTTGCTAATAAGTTAATAGGTTTTAGAAATTTTCAGTTTAATTTAAATATGAAAAATATTAAAAATACTTGTGATGACTTTGAATATGATAACTATTAGTGGTTATTAAATGGGACTAATAAAATTTCTCGATCATTAGTTTACACCAAGCACATTTTTCTCTATTTTGTCTTTTGGTTTTCTCGTCTGCATTAAAATTTTCTATTTGTTCAAGAACATCAAAAGCTTGCTTACACAATTCTTTACCTGGTCTTCTATCATTTATGCCATTTGTAGCTTTAATCATTGATTCAAATACAGATAATGCATTTCGATATATTTCTAAATTACAATCAAAATGATTTTCAATAAAACAAATAATATAATTCAAAGTTTCCAAAAACATTTCTTTAGTTACGGTCTGATTGCCATATTTTATTGGAAAAATTTTATTCATATATTTCTCCTTAGCTAGATTATATAAAAAAATATTATTAAAAATTAATTTACCCCTACCCCTAGCTCAACAAACTTTGTTGGACATAGGCTGGTTCGGTCTTGCTCGCAATGACAAAATAATTAATAGCGTGGTCAATTAATCGAATAGATTCCGAAACAAGTTAATTATGCCAAAAATAAATATATTATTTATTATCCATTTATTCTATGTTGGATAGTTCCTTCATTTTATTAAAACTTGAAGTATATCTACCACCATTATTCTCTCTTGAGTCTACTCTTGAGATAAACTCTCTAAATTTAGATTCTGAACAATCTATACCATTTTCTTCTGCAGCTTTACTACATTTTGAAGCTATTTTTTTAGTTATTTGGGAGTACTCTTCTTTTTGGCTTGAAGACATAACTTTGTGATAACTTTCATAGTTTGGATAATCTATTAATGGACATATCAAATCATATTTTGAATTCATATTCGCATCAGGCGCATATGAATAAGCATCAATGATATGAATGTCTTTATTTTTGTAATCAATTAAATAATTATTTGGATTAAAACTATCAGCCTTATAACCTTTATCCTCTAGAACTTTTAATTTTTGAGCATAATTGTTAAATGTTGATTGCGGAAATTCTGATATGGTTCTTATGTTTTCAAGAAAGTTATTTGCTTCTTCTTTAGTTATTTCTATACCATCTCTTCTTCTAGTTGACCAATCTGCAATAGAATGAGGTTTTCCATTTATTCGTTTTAAAATCAGTACACTATCACCAATATGACCTATTTCTTGCCCCATATTCAATCCTTTAAATTGGTCAACTGATTCTTGAATATCTTTTGAAAAACTTGATTGATAGTCTTTATTTTTAGTTATTACTTTTATTACCCAATTATCTAATTTGGGATGTGTAAATTTATAAACTGTTGAATTTGCACCTGTTCCTAAAATATTCTTTTCTGTACAATTTTTAGCAATATCTTCGCTCTTGGATATTCCAAGCTCTTTTATAACTCGCATAAATTCTTGAAAATCATCTTTTTTTAACTGAGGTTTTTTACTACGTATTGATACAACTGCAGCACTTGCAACCCCCAAAGCAGTTAAACCTATCATCGTTTTTGAAGTTGTAGATAAATGTTTTATACCTGATGTTGATTGATTTTCATTATTTTTTTTATCACTTTTAAAATCTGCCTTAAAATTCAAAGAATTTTTATAACCTGACAACACATTTAACATATCCAACACCTCATAATAAACACATATAACAACTTAATTTGAATATATTATATAAGAAAAAAGTTAAATTACAACAAACTTTGTTGGACATAGGCTGGTTCGGTCTTGCCTGTCAAATTATTATACACCTCATAAGTTATATAACAATCTTTCAATCCTCTATGGTTATTTTTAGTATCTATATCATAGTTTTCTGCAATAGTTGTTAGTTTATAATTCTTCAAGTTCAAGACGCGTCTTGCAATAAACATTGTATCCAAGCTAGGGTTATTCAATTCCTTGTTCAAATGTCGGCTCAACTTGTTTCTTATAAACCCGATATCAAAATTCACATTATGCCCAAGTATAGTATCGTCCTCTATAAACTCAACCAACTTAGGCAATACATCTTCAATCTTAGGCGCATCGCTCAACATTCCGTTTGTTATGCCTGTTAGATTACTGATAAAAGAATTAACCCCCTTATTAGGTTTTACAAGTGTAGAAAATTCTTCCACTACCTTATTATCTCTTACCTTCAGTCCTGAAAGTTCAATAATATCATCATTATTAGGGCTCAACCCTGTTGTCTCGATATCAATAACTGTATAGTTATCAGGCATCATTTCTTGCATTAAATTAATTCCCCTTTTAAGTACCAAGTCTTAGCACCAACAATTTTTACATTAACAAATTCGCCAATCCTGTTTTCATCACAAGGAACATGAACCATTTTGTTGTTTCTTGTTCTTCCTGAAATAACATTCTCGCCGTGTTTATTAGTTCCGAATTTTTCCACAAGGATTTCCATTTCTCGACCAACATATTTGTTATTAGAGTTCAGGCAAGCTTCTCTAACGGTTTCATTCAATCTTGCAAGTCTTTCTTCTTTAACCTCTTTTGACAAGTATTTATCAACCCATTTTGCAGCAACTGTTCCTTCTCGTGGTGAATAAGCCGCTGTATTTGAATAATCAAGTTCAAGTTTCAAAATCTCATCAAGTGTGTGTTGGAATTGTTCTTCTGTTTCCCCTGGGAAACCTGCGATAAAATCACTTGTGATTGTTACATCTTTAACTTTTTCTCTCACATGGTTACAAATTTTGGTATAAGTTGCAACATCGTATCTTCTGTTCATTTTCTTCAATACTTCGTCATCACCTGATTGCATTGGGATATGGAAGTATTCACAAACTTTGTCTAGTTCCACGACAGTATCAATCAATTCATCTGTTATATCTGTCGGATAAGAGGTTACAAAACGGATTCTGAACTTGCCATCAAGTGAGTTAATCGCTCTCAAAAGACCTGCAAGGTTCACTTCTTCGCCTTGTTCATTAACTCCTTTATAACTATCAACATTTTGACCTAGCAAAGTAATTTCTTTGAATCCTTCGGAAAGTGCTTTTTTAACTTCGCCCATAATTTGCTCAAATTTTCTTGAACGTTCTCTACCTCTTGTATAAGGAACGATACAATATGAACAGAAATTATTACAGCCTTCCATAATAGGAACCCAAGCATTAACACCTTTTTTTCTGATAATATCCAAATTATCTTCAGGGAAAACAACTTCTTCTGTTGAGCAAACTCTTTCTCCTGCTTCGATTCGTTTAATAAGTTCAGGGAGTTCATAAAGTCTATGTGTTCCCAAAACCAAATCAACATAAGGTGCGCGTTTGAACAAATCTTCTTTCTTTTGTTGAGCAACACAGCCTGCAAAAACAATCTTCAAATCAGGTCTTGTTTTCTTCCATTTCCCCCAAGTTCCGATTGCACTATATGCTTTGTCCTCTGACAACTGACGAATAGAACATGTATTGATTATCAACAAATCTGCTTCTTTAGGTTCTAATGTTTGTTCATAATCCAACCATTGAAGCATTCCTAACATTCTTTCTTCATCTGATTTATTCATCTGACAGCCTAGTGTTTCTATATAAACTTTTTTCATATTCTATCCTTCCCAATAGTATACAGATTTATGCCCGATGGGAATCGAACCCATGACCTCAGGTTTCGGAAACCTGCACTCTATCCAACTGAGCTACGGGCACATGTTCTGTTCCCTTTTTTCGTACCTCTATATTATACCCCAAACTTATCCTAAAATAACCATCTCACAATTTTTGCAATCAAATTTGAGTTCGTATTTCTTGCCTCTATCATCAACCAAGAAAAGTTTTTTAGGTGATTTACACATATTCAAAGCATATTTAATACAATGTTTTGTTCGCATTAATTCTATCTGATGTCCACAACCCATTTCATAAGCAGGTTCGGTTATCTCACAATTACAATGTTTATAAAACTCTTTTGCCTCATTATTATAAACATTCGCTCTATAATCGTCCTCTTGTTTATAATAATCGGCATATCTCAATGGGGTTTGTTCTTCTCGTTTATAATTATTCAATCTTGCTTGCATAAGTTTATCAAGCAAAGTTCTTCTCAACTCATTAACCACAGATACTGGCATGAATGGGATATCTGAATCAAGTTCAATATTGTTCACTGTAAAATCAGAATCCCCAGTCTTTTTCATCTGAATTATAAAGTTTTTATTCATCTTCTCTTGGTTATTCGCTTTTTCTGTTGACTCAATTTCTACAAATGTTTTGTTATTATCCTCATCAATCGCCCAAATTTTGCCGTCTTTAACCTCAATATCTATTTGAATCTGACGTTTAACTTTCGCATTATTGAGTTCTCTCTCGTATTGAGCATCTTTGTTTCTGAAAACTTTTTGATTAACCTTTATCTCAGGCATTTTGTTAGGAAAAATCTTTTTCCCCTCAACCTTATTCACAAGGCAACCTTCTTCACCGATAGAAAGTCCGTCTTGTGGGTTAATATTTTCTTTTGTATCTGTTTCAAAAAAGTTTTTGCCAATCTTTGTAACTTTGCCCAAATATTGACCTTTTGGAGTATCAAAATTGAAACAGTCTTTTCTCTTTTCCAAGAAATAATCTGTGTAACCTCTATTAAAACTCTTTGTTATATTAGGTTCAAAGTTAGTTAAAACTATTCCGGAAGATGTTTTTCCACATATTTTATCAAGTTCTTTTCTATAATAAAGAACAACATTTTTGACATATTCACTATCTTTTAATCTACCTTCTATCTTGAATGATTTTACCCCAATATCAACCATTTCTTTCAAGTGTTTTGTAGCATTAAAATCTTTGGTCGATAAAAGGTGTTTATCTTTTGCAATAACATTTCCTTTATCATCAATCAGAGAATATTTTTTTCTGCAAGGTTGGGCACATTCGCCCCTATTTGCAGAACGTCCACCAATACATTGGCTCAAATAAAATTGTCCACTATAAAAAACACACAAAGCCCCGTGTATAAAGCATTCCAACTCAACATTTGTATTGTTCTTAATCTCTCTTATCTCTTCAAGTGATAATTCACGAGCCAAAACAACTCTTGGAATTCCCATTTCTTCAAAGAATTTAACCTTTTCTAAAAATCTATTATCGCATTGAGTGCTTATATGTAATGGAATAGGTGGGATTTGTTTATCAATCGCAAGTTTAAGTATCCCCATATCCTGAACTATTATTCCATCAACACCGATTTCATAAAGTTTTTTTATAAGTTCTTTTACTTCATCAAGTTCTATATCTGTAACAATAGTATTAACTGTCACATATATTTTTACATAGAACTTATGAGCATATTGAACAAGCTCTTTTAAATCCTCTAATGAGTTGCCTGCCTTGTATCTTGCCCC
The DNA here is from genome assembly GCA_944324375.1 of Candidatus Gastranaerophilales bacterium. Lineage (GTDB taxonomy): Bacteria > Cyanobacteriota > Vampirovibrionia > Gastranaerophilales > Gastranaerophilaceae > UMGS1585. The sequence continues at coordinate 9,896 of CALUWB010000053.1, forward strand.
AAACGAAGGCCCACCGATATAAACAGCATCTGCACCACAATCGATTGCAAGTTTTGCAGTTTCTAAATCTTTAGCAGGTGCAAGAAGTTCTGTTTTTTTCATAGGCTAAACCATTAAGCAGCAGCTGTTTCAACTTTTTTGGTAGTTGTTCCTGGAGCTTTGTCTTTCCAAATATCAATCAATACTGTACAGAAGAAAATACTTGAATAAGTACCGATTGTGATACCTAGAATCATTGCAAGTACAAAGTTCTTTGTTGTAACTCCACCAAAGAAATATAATGCTAACAATGTTATCAACGTTGTTAATGAAGTATTGATACTTCTTGCCATTGTTTGTTCAACACTATAGTTAATGATTTCGCTGAAAGTTATTTTCTTAGCATAATATCTTAAATTTTCTCTAATTCTGTCAAATACAACGATTGTATCGTGAACAGAGAAACCGATTACTGTTAATATTGCAGTAACGAATAAAGAATCGATTTCAACGCCTTTGAAAATACCCATTAATGCAAACACACCACAAACAAATAAAACGTCGTGAACAAGCCCTAAGATTGCAGCTAGAGCATAATCAAATTGGAATCTGATTGTTAAGTAACAAACTATACCTAAAAGAGCCAAGCTCAATGCGATTAAAGAGTTTTTGAACAATTCTTTACCCATTGTAGGCCCAACAGATGCAACTTGAACAAGTTGAGCATCAGGATAATCTTTTTGGATAACTTGTGTTATTGTGTTTTGTTCATTTGATTTGCTATCAATAAACTTAGTTCTTATAGAAATCATAGCTTTTAAGTTGCTATCATTTTTCTTTGCATTAACATTTACTATCTGTATATAAGGATTTTCTATATTATTTGCCTCAAGATTAGTTCTTATTTTAGCAATTTCTGCGTTAGTAACATCTTTTTTAACACCATACTGTAAAGTTGTACCACCTGTATAATCAATACCAACTTTCAATGGTGTGTGTGTAGGAGATGTTATTGTTGAATAAATCATACCTATTAATCCCGGAAGTATTAATAGTGCTGAAAAAGCTAAACACCAAAATCTAATCTTTACTATATTGAGTTTCATAATATATAACCTTTCCTTTTATTATCTTAATTAATCAATAATTCCAAATTTTGCATTCTCTTTTTTAGATTCGGTAACTTGATAACCTTGACCGATTTCATCTTTTCTCAACCCAAACAATGCAGGATTTGTAAGTGATTTTGTTCCAAACATTAGTAACATAAAGTTTTTAGTTATTGTAATCGCTGAGAACATTGAAACAACAACACCTAATGCAAGAGTTAAAGCAAAACCTTTTACAATACTTGTACCTAAGCAATAAAGGATTACACAAGTAATAATTGTTGTCATATTAGAGTCAAAAATACTTGTAAATGCTCTGTCAAAACCTGTATTAATCGCAGTAAATAATGTTCTGCCTGCTCTTAATTCTTCTTTTGTTCTTTCAAAAATCAAGATATTAGCATCAACTGCCATACCTATACTTAATATGAAACCTGCAATCCCTGCTAATGTCATTGTAACAGGTATTGTTTTAAATATCGCAAATAAGATTAAGCCATAAATACAAAGTGCTATATCTGCAATTAAGCCAGGGACTCTATAATAAGCAACCATAAATAACATTACAAGTCCAAGACCAATCATACCTGCAACTTTAGATTTTGCAATACTATCAGCACCTAAAGTTGGTCCAACTGTATTTTCTTCAATAATTTTAGCCGGAACAGGTAAAGCACCTGCGTTCAACAAGTCAACCATTTTCTTAGCTTCTTCATATTGGAAGCCATTGTCACCACCTGAAATCTGAGCTCTACCTTCCATAATCGGTTCTCTAATTACAGGAGCTGATTGCATTTCGCCGTTGAAGAATATTGCCATTGGTTTGCCTACTAATGCTCTTGTTAATTTCGCAAATTTTCTTGTTCCTTCTGCATTGAATTCTAAATCAACAACCCATTGTCCGTTTGATGAATTAGTGCTTAAATTAGCTTTTGATAAGTCTTTACCAGTCAAACCTGTTGAAATCCAGTTTTCTGTATACATATCATTATTCGTACTAGGCATTGGAGCTTTGAATTCTAACTCTGCAGTATCACCAATAAATGCTTTTGCTTGTTCTAAATCTGATACGTCAGGAATTTCAACAACTAATCTGTTTTCCCCTGAACGTTGAACAACTGTTTCTGCAACACCTAACTTATTAACCCTGTTTTCGATAGCAAACTGTAAACTGTCCATCATATCAGGTGTAATCTTTGCAATAGAATTTGATGTCTGAGCCTCTAGTACCAATCTTGAGCCACCTACCAAGTCTAAACCAAGTTTAGTTGGCTTTGTTAAGATTAATACAACTGAAACTATTACGATTGCTACAATAGCCCAAAACATTATAATTCGATTTTTCATTTATTGTTAAACTCCCTATTAAAATTTATGTTCAATTATATTTTAACAAAAACATCATTATTACAATAATGCTTCTAGGTTAGTCCTAGTAGATTGAATTGTTGAGAACAATTCTGTTTTTTCTTCATTTGTTAATGGTACCAATGGTTCTCTTAAATATTCATCAATAATTCCCATATTAGCTAAAACTGCTTTTACTGGAGTTGGGTTTGGTGCCATAAATAATTTTCTAAAACTTGGATACAATGTATTATGAATTTGTCTTGCTTTTTCTATATTACCTGACTTAAATTCTTTTATCATTGTTTTTAGTTCATTCCCAAATATATGTGATGCAACTGAAATTACACCATGTACCCCTAATGACATCATTGGAAGTGTAAGACTGTCATCTCCACTTAATATAACAAAATCATCAGGTGTATTTATATTTAGTTCTGTAATAGTATCCATATCACCAAAACTTTGTTTTAATGCTGCTATATTTTTATATTTATTTGCAAGGTATTTTACAGTCTCAACTGACATATTAACACCTGTTCTTGAAGGTATATTATACATAACAATTGGAATAGAAATAGCTTCTGCAATCGCTGAATAATGTGCAATCATACCTTTTTGTGATGGTTTATTATAGTAAGGTACAACACACAAAACTGCATCAGCTCCACCTTGTTCTGCCAATTTTGACATTTCAACAGCAGTTTTTGTACAATTCGAACCTGTTCCCATAATTATTTTTGCATTATTTTTAACAGCTTTTTTTGCAACTTTTAAAATTTCAATTTCTTCTTCATGGGTTAATGTAGGAGATTCACCTGTTGTTCCTGTTATTACTATTGAATCAGAACCATTTGTAGATAAGTATTCAACAAGTTCTTCCACCTTCTTATAATCAACATCCATATTAGATGTCATAGGTGTAACCATTGCCGTAATAACTACCCCTGCATTAAGTCTCATAAAATACCTCTTTCTTATATTACTCTTAGTGTATTATAAAACAAAGAAGTTTACATGGGTTGTAAATAATTATTAAATATGTGTGAAATAAAATAGTTTATGTTATATTAAAAAATATACTTTTTAGGAGGAGATTATAAAATGGAAAAATTAGCAGATATTGGGGTATTTGGGGGTTCAGGTTTCTACAGCTTTTTAGAAGATATTGAAGAAGTTAAAGTAGAAACACCTTATGGCATGCCAAGTGATAGTTTATTTATTGGTAAAATAGGTGCTCATAAAGTTGCATTTATGCCTCGACACGGAAGAACTCATACTATTCCACCACATTTACTAAATTATCGTGCTAATGTTTGGGCTATGAAGCATGTAGGGTGTGAAAGAGTTATTTCGCCATGTGCTGCAGGTAGTTTACAAAAGCATGTTGAACCTGGTAGTTTTGTTATTTGTGACCAATTCGTTGATTGGACAAAAGGCAGAAACTCAACTTTCTTTGACGGTCCTATTGTTACTCACCCATCTCCTGCTGATTTATATTGTCCAGAACTAAGAAAATTAGCTATTAAAACAGGTAAAGATTTAGGTATTAAAATCCATGAAACAGGTACTGTTGTTGTTATAAACGGTCCTAGATTCTCAACAAAAGCTGAATCTAAATTCTTTACTAACCAAGGTTGGGAAGTTATTAACATGACTGCATTCCCTGAAGCATACCTTGTTAAAGAATTAGATATGTGTCCATTAAACATTTCTTTAATTACAGACTATGATGCAGGTCTAGTTGGTGATGTTCCTCCTGTTTCTCATCAAGCTGTTATAGAAGTATTTAACAATAACGTTGCTAATCTTAAGAAACTATTATTCACTATGATTGAAAATATTCCATCTGAAAGATTAGAATGTGACTGCGCTAATACAAAGGCTAAATCAAGAGCATAGGTGATAAAATGGTAAGATTTCCAATGTTATTAAAAGCTGTTAACGGATTATTTAATATGTTTTACGTATTAATAATCCTTAGAATATTCATGACTTGGATTCCAAGTATTGATTGGGAACAACAACCTGCTAAATTTATAAGAATTGTTACTGATTCTTATTTAGAAATATTTAGAAGATTTGTTCCACCACTAGGAGGGCTTGATTTCTCTCCAATTATTGCAATTATTGTGTTACAAATCTTACAAGGGTTAATAACAGGTGCAATAGGAAACTTATAATACTTTATTTAGGGGATTAGAAATCATAATTATATGTGATATTCTATTAGTGAACTGGGAGGAATATGTACGCATACAAATATAAAGATAATCTGGAATATGATTACGGATATGAAAATAATTTGCATGTAGCAAAACCTATTCATAAAAATGTATATAAAAGGCAAATAATTCATAAAAGAACTAAAAAAACTCGTTCTTTATCGGCTTCATTAATTGTTTTAGGTATTGTTGCATTATTTACTTTTTGCGTAATGCCATTCAGTTATAAAACTATTAAGAATACTTTATTTATTGATTCTATTGCTCCTATTACTAATAAAGGTGTTGATTCTCCTTTAATAAGGACGTCAGAATATAAATCAGGGGCAAATTTACAGTCAATTTTATATCCGACATTATCTTATTTAAATAATGATTTATTCTTAAATCAGCAACTTTTAGCTCCTACAATATTTAGTAAGAAAAATGCTGCTGATATGTATTTATCAGACAGGTTAATTGATTTAGAAAACCAATTGAAAGGCTTAAACAAAGCTTATCCGTCTATTAAGCCTGCAATATTTGTTTGGTCTTTTGAAACAGGTAAATATGCTGCAGTTAACTCAGATAAAGTTTATCCTGCTGCAAGCATTATTAAAATACCTGTATTAGTACAATTATTCAAATCAATAGAAGCTAACCAGGTTTCTATATATGATGAAATGGCTCTTACTCAATATTATAGATCTTCAGGCTCAGGTAATATGCAATATGCCCAAGCAGGAAGAAAATATACTCTTGATGAACTTGCCAAAGTAATGATTCAAGATTCTGATAATACTGCAACAAACATGCTTATGGCAAAAGTTGGAGGTATGGATGATATTAACACAGGTATTCGTTCTTGGGGGTTAAAAAATACTCACGTTCAAACTTGGTTACCTGATTTAACAGGAACAAATACAACTACTGCTTATGATATGGCTAAAATACTTTATAATCTTGAAAACCCTTCTTTCTTAAATATAAATTCAAGAGAAGATATTATAAAGTACATGAGCAAAGTTAAAAATAACAGATTAATACAAGCAGGTCTCCCAGATGGTGTCCCATTTATTCACAAAACTGGTGATATTGGAACAATGTTAGGTGATGCAGGAAT
>CALUWB010000054.1 GCA_944324375.1 Candidatus Gastranaerophilales bacterium
TTCATATCTGAAATGGTATTGGAATCGCAAAAAGAATATCTAAAAATTATTAGTAGATTTTAGTCCATAAAAACTTAAGTGTGTTTCATGTACCTTTTTTATGATAAATCACCTCTGAAAATGATTGATTTTACATTCAAAGAAATCGTCCACAAAAAGTACACTTTTTATGGACAATTGAATTTTATACAGAAAAATTTAATTGCATTGCTCCTTAGAATGCTCAAAAGCCTTGTAATGATTGATATTACATGGCTTTTTGTATTACTAAATCCACTAAAGTTTTCATGCTAGCTCTAAAAGACAATATTTACAACTGTTTTAGGCATTACAATAAACTACTTATACAATTACTTAAGTTAGACTAATATATAAGTATCAAGTTCAATAGTAATTTACTGAATATTACCCTCATTATTTCTATCTTTAAACTATGCATCTAAAATAGTCTCAAATTGTCTTAAATAACCTATTAATAGGTTATTAACCAACCAAGAATTTGGTGTTCCATATTTTAGTTTATGCTTTTTTAGCAACTCTAATGCTTCTGCATTGACTGTAACAGTTAATATTTTCTTTTTATGTTCTTGTAATGAATTCACGAATAAACTCCATAGATAATATTTGCATGTATTACTACATTAAAATATAATCAATGGAGTTTTAAGTTATATAGAATCAAATATTTATCTCATTACTTTATCCAGCAATGATTGATAGTTATCAATAACATCATAAGTAATAGAATCAGAACTAATTTCCTTGAAGTGTCTTCTTGCACATTCGATTTTAGCCTGTTCAATAGATTTCAACTGAAGAGACTCCATAGAACCCTTCGTCTCAGCAACAAAGTAAACGTGCTTTACAGTTCCTTCATTAAATGCTATTGCCCAGTCTGGATTGTAGTGTCCTACTGGAGTGTTAATATAAAAGCCTTTTGGGAGTTTCACATATACAGCAACTTCTGAATTGCTATCAAGCTCTTTACCAAGTTCTTTTTCTACATTTGAATCATATACGAGATAATTATATAAGCCTTTTTCAGAAGGTATAATGTTTTTACTATTAATACTCTTCATATCTGGTTCTGTGAAAATTTCTGTAGAATATGATTCTTCCAATTTATTATAGGTAATATGCTCAATTATAACTGTAGCTTTTTCCTCGTTAATCAATTTAGACACTTTTATAATAAAGTCTTCTGGGTTTATTTTAAATTGTTCAAACTTATCTGGAGCTATACCTTGTAATATCCGAACAATAGATTTTCTAGTTAATCCAGTTCCTTCAACAATTTTACCTATCAAATCATATTTAATTTGACTTCTTTCAAACCTTATTTTTTCTCTTGTCTTTTTGGAATTCTCAAAAGATTCACCTTTTGTGAGAGCTTCTTTTGACTCGATATTATCCATAGACCCCATTTCAACTACAGAAAACAATTCCGTAACAAATAAGTTCTTATTAATAGATTTAATAGATTTTTCGATAAGTTCATCTGTTTCAAAATTCACAATATATGCAGATTTAGAATTAATTTTCTTCCATAATTCTTGGAATTCTTTTTTGTTTAGCTTATCTTTATCAAGTTCTAATTTTGCCTTACTATCAAATTCATTATCAGGTTTAAAGGCATTAGGGTCATATATCCTATCTAAAATATTAATAATAGCTTCTTCATAACCTTTAATTTCTTCTGGAACAATAACGTTACCACGAGATTTTGCTTCATAATAAGTATCAGTTAAAGCACCTTGTCTATCGACATATCTGTTTATAGTAAACTCATACATTATGCTCTTAGCTAAGTTTATATCAATTGTTGTTTCTACGCCATTATTATCTTTGATAACTTTTCCATCGAATAGTTTTTCATTGACTTCTTTTGGTCTATCTGCAACAATTTCTGCAATTTCACGTTGCAAGTTTGTTGTAAATTCTACATAACTTTCGTTAGCAATTACAGTAAGAATGTTTGTTTCATGTACTTGTTCACCAAGTTTAGTCGCATCCATTCTTTCACCTTGTTGGTTTACGCATAGTCTAAGACCTCGACCGATTTCTTGTCGTTTTTTATCTTCCTTGCTACTCTTTTTAAGAGTACATATTTGGAAAACATTAGGATTATCCCATCCTTCTCTTAGAGCTGAGTGAGAGAATATAAATCTTACAGGCTCATCTAAGCTCAATAATCTTTCTTTATTCCTCATAATAAGGTCAAAGGCATCTACATCATTAGAGCCACCTTCTTTTTTATCTTCTTTAGAATCTATAACTCTTTTTGTCTTTTTATCTATTGAGAAATATCCTGCATGAGTTTCTTTAGCAGAAATCTTCTTTAGATAGTCAATGTAAGCATTTTCACCTAATCTTAGTTGCATAGTTCCGACAATATTGTCATACTCTTCTTCAAACATCTTGGCATAAATACCGTTTAGCTCATTATTTGATTCATCATATTGTTTATACTTTGCAACTTCATCAATAAAGAATAATGATAAAACTTTTATTCCTTTATAGAATAACTGTCTTTCTCTTGCTAAATGAGATAAAATAGTTTCTCTTATTTGAAGTCTTCTTATAGCATCTTCATTGACTTCTCCAATAAGGCTACCTGATTTTATCTTTATGCCGTTTAGAAATTCAACTGTATTATCTCTTCCATCAATTCTACTTATTGTGTATCCGTTTTTATATTCATCAAGTTCTCCTGAGTATGAAAACAGGTTATCACCTTCTGAAAACATTTTTGTAGTTTTTTTAATCCCACTAGCTGTTTTACAATCAAATTCTATTGTAGCTGTTGGGTTTTTATCTTTGTATAAGTTAATTCCTTGTACATAAACATATCCATTAGTTGCATCACTACCAGATATCGTAACCCCTTTTACAGCAATCTTTTTAACTAATCGTTTGTTATATGCTTCGACTGCATCCAATCTATAGACAAGATTATATCTTTCTTTGGGAGTTGCAGAATATCTCAGTGTCATAAGTGGATTAAAGTCTTTTAATCCAGCTTTAGTTTTTTCACCTTCTACAGATTGAGGTTCATCAATAATCAAAATAGGATTAGTCGATGCAATAACATCAATAGGTTTTCTGCTCCTAAAACTGTCAAGCTTCATATATATTCTACGAGCGTCTTTTCCTTTGGCATTAAATGCTTGTGAATTAATAATCATTGCATTTAAGCCACCATCATTTGCAAATTGCTCAATCTCATTCAATCTTGAGGAATTATATATAAAGAACTTAATTTTCTTTCCATATTCTTCTGCAAAATGCTCTTGAGTAGTTTGGAATGACTTATAAACACCTTCTCTAATTGCAATACTAGGTACTACAATGATAAATTTAGTCCAACCATAGTGTTTATATAGCTCATACATTGTCTTAATATATGTATAAGTCTTTCCAACCCCTGTTTCCATTTCAACTGTTAGATTTAGACCTTTTAGCTCTTTTGATGGTTCTATTTGGTATGTTCTTTGAACCTTATTTAAGTTATCTAATAATATTGTTGAATTTATAGAAGGCAATAATGTAGCATTCTTAAACCCTGTAAATCTCAATTCTTGTTGTTTTGCTTCTTCCTTCGCAAATAGTTTTTGTTGTTGAGATTTATCTTCAACTCTTTCAATCCCTCTATCTATCAAATAGCTTGTAGCACTGATATTAGGTTGTCCTTGAAATACATCACAAACTGCTTTTGCAGCATCTGCTTGAAATTTTTGATGTTTAAATTTAAGTTTCATTATAATAATTCCTTATAAATATTCAATATTATCAACGATTCTATCATAGGATACTAATTTAATATTTTTCTCGTAGCTTAACCAATTTCTTTTTTCATTTACTCTTGTATCAAAACACTCTCTACGAGAAACAACTAATACATAATAAATTTTAGGTGTTTGAATATTTATTCCATTACTGCTCAAGTTCATAGAATCAAGCAAATAATTTTTATTGTTATCAATCCAAACTTTCCAGTCGTCAATCTGAGCAAGTCCTTTTCTTACTTGAACAGACCAATCATTAATATTTTTTTGCAATAAATCGATTTTTTCAGGTGATTCAAATTCAACTAATATAAGTTGGTAGCCTTCAGAGTTATGTCCTAATAGTGCATAGTCAACAACATACTCGCTTCCCAGATGAAGTTCTTTATAGAAGTAAGCACCACCATGATTACACAACCCATATTCACGTGTTAAAGAATATGGAATAAACCATTTTTCATTTTCTTTAATATATCTTTGAATATCTTGTTCTTTTTTTGACAAGTTTAAGGCTTCTGAGAACAATTTGCTTTCTTTGGAATAATCAATATTTGTATCTGCTTTGTAATTTACATAGTGTTCATTGGTTATATCCCAAATCGTGTTCTTAAGTTCATTTGCCTTTATAAATTGCATTTACCCCTCCTACAATACTTTCACTCTTGTATCTGGAGTAATTAATTTGAATATTTCTTCAATATTAATCTTGTTTGAGTCCCCTCTAAAGCATGAATCTCTAAATACAACCTTTGTTGGTTTATATTGTGCAATAGTTCTTACTAATGTTTCAGGAACTTTATCTTCAAAACACGCAATCAAATCAGGTGTTGAAGAATATTCGCTTTGGATAAAGTGAACTCTCAAGCCATCAATAATTTCAATTTTGTGTGGTAGAGATAATTCAACCCCACTATTTAATAGAACTTCATATAATAAATCTTCATCAGACCTATTTTCTTTTATGTTGCTCTCAAACAAATCTAGCTGGTCTTGTTTGAATTCATTAGGAGAATAATAAACATCCTTCATATTAGTATCATCAACTTTGAATACTCTAAATCCAATATCCAATTTTTTATCAGGATTTTCTTCTTGAATCTTTTTTCCAGCTCTTCTAATTCTTTCTTCACCTATTTCACAAATGTTTTTATATCCTGCTTTATAAGCTTCAGATTTTTCATCAGTTTTTTCAGGTAATTGAACCAAGATGAATTTTCTATGGCCTCCATCTTCTGCATTTAACTGCATTACAGCATGAGCTGTTGTAGCAGAACCAGAGAAGAAATCTAGAATAATTTCATTATTACTTGAAAAAGTGCAATATTTTATAAAATCTGTAATAATTTCTTCATCTTTAGGAAAATCAAAACATTTAGCTTTTCCAAATAAATCATATAATCTTTGAGATGCACCTCGGCCATCTTTATAAAATACACTTTGAGCAATTTCATATTCAGTTTCTTTTAAGTACCTTTTTATACAAGGAACTTTTGTTTCATCTTCTCCAAAATGTATTCTATTTTCTGTCAATAATTTATCTAAAGTTTCATCTTTGTATCTCCAACCTTTGCTTGGAACTGCAGTCTCCTTTAAGGTTATTGGATGAATTAATGGTCTATGAGAACGTGTTTCAGGTTTATCTGGAGCAGAAGCATCTGCAGGAAAATATATCCCTTTTTCATCTATACAATTATAATGTTTATGTGCGAGTATTGGATTATTACTTGGTAAACTTTTAAACCATTTTCTTAGTTCTTGTGTCATTTTTGCATAGTCATATACATATTTTGCTTTTAATTCTTCTATTTTTTTATATATTTCATCTAACCCTTCTTTTTTTGTTCTCCAATACTTATCTGAACAATCAGGATTTGCAAGAATTGCTTCTAGATTTTTAGTATAAATTAAACAATATTCATGGTTTACAGCAATAGTTTTTCCTGCAGACTTTCGGCCTTGTTGCCAAATAATATTTGCTACAAAATTTTCTTCATCAAAAATTTCATCACAAATCTTTTTAAGATTTTCAACCTCATTATCATCAATAGAGATAAAAATAACTCCATCATCTGATAATAAATTTCTAGCTAATTTTAATCTTGGATAAATCATTGAACACCAGTCAGAATGGAAACGACCGTTTGATTCAGTGTTTTGGAATAATTTATTACCCTCTTCATCTTTTATTCCTAATTCATCTTCATAGCTTTCTTTATCTTGAGTAAAATTATCTCTATATACAAAATCTTTACCAGTGTTATATGGAGGGTCAATATATATCATTTTCACTTTACCAAGATAGCTTTCTTGAAGGAGTTTTAGAGCTTCTAAGTTATCACCTTCTATATAAATATTTTCTGTAGTATCCCAATGTAAGCTGGACTCTTTATCAGGTCTTAGAGTTTTTCTAATAGGACGATTAGCTTCAAGCATAGCTTCTTTTTTGCCAACCCAAGTGAAATCATAGCATTCTTCACCATCGATTACATTATGAGATAGTTCTTGTTTTAGCTTTTCAAAATCAATAACACGAATTATCTCGCCTTTATCATTTACCCCTTCTGTTGCAACATTTGGGAAGAGATCTAATATCTTTTCAATATTCTCATTAGTAATATCTTTAGTTTCCATTGCTAATTTGTCCATATTCCTTATAACTCCATGCTTATTATTTCCAAAACTTTTTCATTTCATTTTCAAAGAAAGAAATCCCTATTTTTAGGTTTTCATTAAAGCTCTTATAAAATTTGCATTTTTTACCATTATCATCCGTTGAAAAATAGTCATAATAAAAGTTCTTTTTATAAACATCACTTTCTACTATTTCATCTGTTTCTTTATTTAAACGAGGTTGAACAATCCCTGCATAATCATCAGATTCTTTTGCTGTATATAAATTAATAATTTCGGTAAAATAGCTAATAGCTTTATCTTTAGAACCTATTTGTTTCAAATTAAGATTTAATTCAGACAATTCTTTTTTACTACATTCAAAAAAAGGTATAATTTCATTATTAAAATCTGTTTCATCAGCACAACCACACAAAAATTCAATTCGTTCAAAATTTGCAATATTGGATTTTAAATCTACAAGGAATTTATATGCTGTGTAATTCAAATCATATAGTTTTTTAGCTTTTAATTCTTTTTTCCAAGATTGTAAAGCTAAACAAGCAATGACAATAGTTGCTAGACCAAATAAAGACGATATAAATCCTTCATGAATATCAAGCCAATTTATTATACTCATTACAGTACCCATTAAAATCTCTCCAATTTATCTTGCAACGTTTTTAATTCCTTCTTTAGTTCAATTTGTTTATTAAACTGTGGTTCTTTTCTAATCTTGTTTTCAAGCTGTTCAATCTTTTTCTTGAGTTTTTCTATATCAATAGACTTTTCTATAGTTTCTTTTATTGTTGAGTGGTCTTCGATTTTTACCTTATCTTCTGCTATCTGTTGAAGAATATTGTTAAATACTATATCAAGATTCAAGCCATTTATTACAAGTTCAAACTCCTCATAATTCTTCCATTCTGTACGATAAATTTTGATTACTCTATACTTGGATGAATTTTGTGATTTCTCTTTATATGAAACAACTAATTGAGCTTTATTCTCGTATCTCAATACATAAACAATATTTTTAGGGATAGCAGAATCTATTTCTTTAACTAATCTATCTGAGAATTCTTTTGTTTTAAGCATAATCTCAAATACACTTATTTCAACAACATTTTTCCCTTTTTCAATATGGATAGTGCTTTCTTTTATAGTGTTTGCCATTCTTAAACGTTCAACATTCTCAGACATTTCTTTTCTTGATGCAGTCGATAGTTCTGCAAACTTCATAAATTTTGCTTTATCCATAATCTTATTAACAACTGTATGAGCTGGCAATAACATTATTTCTTCACCACAAGGAAGCAAATCAATTCAAAATCATCTAGACCATTAATAGTGTTTTGAAGATAAGTGCTTTCCCCCTCGCTAAATAAGCTTTCAAAATCAGATTCTTCTTTTACATTGATAATTGAAGAAATAGCATCTGCAAGTAGATTAGAGTATTTACCCATATTTCTGCCTTCATTTGTTTCCTGATTAAACTCTTTGCACAAATTAATGTCTGCTGTTGGGTTTTGTTTACATATTAATCTCATCATATCAAGCATCTTCTTTGGTTGAAGATGATTACATATAACTTCTCCATCTTCTTTAATATAGACCATATAAAATGGATGCAATCTGTTTTGGTTATCAATGTTTATTGCGTTAGTAACATTTTTTAGGATATATATAACACCTTCTGGCATAAGCTCTGTAGCTCTTACTACTGCATGCATACCCATAGGAGAGCTTTCTACATCCGGGTTAGTTTTAATATAGTTCAATAAATCTAATCTGAATTCGTTTAACCCCAAATCCATAATATTGATACCAGTATTCATTTCTTCTAGGTCAACAACTTCGGTTTGCAATCTTTCAAGCTGTTTTTTACGATATTCAAGGTCTTTTTGCTCAATATCATCAATAATATTATCGCTAGCTGCACCAGTTGAGGTCATAATCGTAATTTTCATACGAGTCTCAACTCTTGCTTTTAGGTTAATGTATTCATCTAATGATAAATCTGGCCAAAAATTCACTAATTGAATTGATTCGTTTCTGCTTCCAATACGGTCTATACGACCAAATCTTTGAATGATACGGACCGGGTTCCAATGGATATCAAAGTTTATAAGATAATCACAGTCTTGTAAGTTTTGACCTTCTGAAATACAATCTGTTGCAATTAATATATCTATCTTATGGCTATCATTAGGAAAGATAATATCTTTATCTTTAGATATTGGAGAAAAATAAGTCAGAATACTGTTTAAGTCAGCTTTAATAGGTATTGTTGTACTATTCTTTTGTCCTGTAACAAGAGCTGTTTCTAATCCAAAATTATCTTTTAAGTAACAAGCCAAATTATCATATAAATACTCTGCTGTATCTGCAAAAGCTGAGAAAATAATAATCTTTTTATTATCTGTATTTATAGGTTTTTCAATTTTATCTTTTATGAGTTTAATAAGCGTTTGTAGTTTTTCATCAATATCAGGAGTAATTTTTTCTACTTCAAAAATAAGCTCATCAAGTATGTCTAAATCAGCTTGTAAATCTTGTTCCCAAGAAGAATAATCCATATCAGCAAGGTTAATTTTCTGTTTATTACCGATACTAAACAAATCTTGGTTTTGGTCATCAAAATCAAACTCATCTGATATATTGGTTAAATCTGTAGCTTCAATATCAGCATTAGAACCATAATTTCTGAAATTATCTATGTTTGCTAATGTTGATTTTATTTGTCCTCTAACTTTTTCTAATGTTAATTTGAACGAATGTACAGAACTCTCAAGACGTTTAAGCAAGTTAATACTCATCAATCTTCTAATACCATTTTCACGACCTTTTTGAGCAGTCTGAGTGGTTAAATTGTTCCCTTCGGCAATACCTTTTTCACTAAAGTATTTATCCATTTGACTTGGAAAGATATAATCAGATGGCATATATATTTTCAAATTTAGGTTTGAAATATAGGAATAAATTTCATTATAACTGAGAATGTCTTCTCTTTTAGATAGAGAAGGTCTAACAGATATTACTGGTAGCCTTTTAGGAAATTTTCCAATACTATCAATATCGTAGAATGTTTCAATATGCTTTCTTGAACGTGCAATAGTTACACTATCTAGCAATTCAAAGAAATCGAAATCAAGCATATTTTGCAGTGTTTCTGTAGTTCTTTCTTCTAGAGGAAGTGCAGTCCATTTATT
Organism: Candidatus Gastranaerophilales bacterium; assembly: GCA_944324375.1. GTDB lineage: Bacteria > Cyanobacteriota > Vampirovibrionia > Gastranaerophilales > Gastranaerophilaceae > UMGS1585. The sequence goes on from CALUWB010000054.1 coordinate 9,608, forward strand.
AAATGCTGTTTGAGCTTGTTTAAAGATAACATTGATAGGTTTTTCAGTACTTAATTGTTTATCTATGTTGGATGTATCACCTTCATAAGCCAATGCTAACTGATTTTTTAAGTCATTAAATCTATTGTTTACTGGAGTTGCAGAGAGCATAAGGACTTTTGTCTTAACTCCACTTCTAATAACTTTATTCATTAGCTTTAAATAACGATTTTCCTTGTTATCGTTTACTTCTCCACCATTCCTAAAGTTGTGAGATTCATCAATTACGACTAAATCATAATTTCCCCAATTTATTCGTGCTAAGTCAAGGTTATTAGAATATCCTTTATCTCTAGATAAATCTGTATGATAGAGAATATCATATCTCAATCTATCTTTTGCTAGAGGATTATTGAGATAATTAGATTTGAATGTTTGCCAGTTATCGTTTAATTTTTTAGGACATAGAACTAAAACGTTTTTATTTCTGTTTTCATAGTATTTAATAACCGATAATGCTGTAAATGTTTTACCCAAACCTACACTATCAGCTAAAATACAACCATTGTATTTTTCAAGTTTATTAATAATAGCCCAAGCTGCATCTCTTTGAAAATCAAATAACTTTTTCCAAACTTCACTATCTTGATAACCAGTTGCTTCATTTGGCAAATTATCTTCTGAGATATCTTCTAAAAACTCGTTGAAAATATTATACAAGGTGATAAAGTAAATAAACTCTGGAGAATTTTCCTTATACACACTTGTAATACTATCTATAATTTGTTCTGTTACATCTTGCAGTTTATCTTTATCTTGCCAATATGCATCAAACATTTGCAAGAAACTTAAACTATGTGGAGTTTCAAATTTTGTAATTGCACATAGAGAACGATTCCCTTTCTCACAACCTATATCAGATGTTGTAAATCCATTCATAGGCATATAGCAATATGTATCTTCTTCATTTGCCACATTAATAAATCCTTGTATAAGTTCATTTGTGGTATTTGATTTAAATGTAGCTTTATTCCTAATCCATTCTGCACATTCTTTTGCAATAGCTCTTTGAGTGAGTTCATTTCTTAACTTAATCTCATATTCAGTACCATATAAACTCTTCTCTCTAGATAATCTTGGGATATAAAATTCTCGTTTTTCTTTTTTAGCTTTTTCTTGTATAAAAGCAGGAGAGGTAAAAATAAACCTTAACTCTTCAATTTTTTCTAACTCTTTCTTTAGTTCTTGGTAAGCATATATAGAAAAACAAGCTGCTGCTATTGAAACCTTGCTTTTTGGTTTGATGGTCTCAATAAGGTCATCTTTAACAATTTTTTCAGTATTATTGAATATTTCCAATCTTACAACCTCTGAGTAAGCATTCATGCATAGAATTTATTTACAACGCATAATCTCTTTCATTTTAATAGTAACATAAACATGCCTGTTTTATAACTCCTAGATGAGAAATTATATAATTTATAAACTCAAAACAAATGTTTATTATATAATACAATCATGGTTGAAGCTGAAAACAATATTTTAAAATTACAATTTGATGTACATACAATTGAGCATTTAGGGGTTCAAATGTATAAAACTCTACCTCCTGTATTGTCAGAATTAATATCTAATTCTTATGATGCAGATGCTTCTTTTGTGTCAATAATCTTTGATGACTCTTCTGAAAATAAATCTATTGCGGTTATTGATGATGGTTGTGGGATGACTTTTACAGAACTTAATGAGTCGTTTTTAAAAATAGGACGAAATAGAAGAAAGCAAGCTAACGAAATAACTGAAAAAGGAAGAAAAGTTACAGGACGTAAAGGTTTAGGTAAACTTGCTATTTTCGGTATTGCCAATGAAATAGAAGTCTCAACGATAAAAAATAACTTAAAAAATACATTTGTAATGAATTTACAACAAATTTTGTCAACAGACAAAGAATATAGTCCTGAAATTATAATATACAATGAACCAACTACTGAGCCACAAGGAACAACTATAATTCTTAAGCAAATACAACGAAAAAATGCTTTTGATATTGAAGATATAAAAGAATCTATTGCAAAAAGGTTTAATTTTTCTGACCCCAATTTTTATATAGAATTAAATAAAACTGGTTGTGAATCTCAAAAAATTACAACTGAAACAAAATGGGAATATATTACTCCTCAATTTCAATGGGAGTTCCCTAAAGATGATTCAAGTGTAAACAATTATGCGACTGAAAAAGGTATTACAGGTAAAATTATTTCAACAGAAAAACCTTTAGATAAACATCAGAATGGAATTTTTCTCTATGCAAGAGGAAAACTTGTTAACTCAAATGATTTCTTTGGTCTTAAAACAACTACATCTTTTGCTTATAACTACTTTACAGGCTTTGTTAATGTCGACTTTATTGACGATTATGACAAAGATATGGTTACAACGAACCGAGATGGTTTAACTTGGGAGAACGAAGAACTTGATTCTTTGAGAAGTTGGCTTCAAAATCAATTGTTCAATATTGCAAAAGAATGGAGAATTAAGAGAGAAGAAAACAAAAAGGAAGAAGTAAGTAAAACTACTGGTATAAATCTCAATGCTTGGGTTAATACGATGCCTCAAAAATTACAAGATGATGTCAATTCTTTGGTAGATATAATTGTTAAAGACGAAGAAATTGATGAAACAAGAACCAAAAATATATTGGGTGAATTGAAAAATATTGTACCAGAATATCCTTATTTTCATTGGAGAAATTTACATCCTACAATACGAGAAATAGCTAAGGATTACTATAAACGTGGTGATTATTACCATGCTTTTATTGAAGCTGCAAAAAACTATAAAAATGCAGTAAAAGATAAATCTAATGTTACAGCTGATAGTGATTATGACATAATGATGCAATCATTTGGAAAAGATAAAATTCTTAGAGTAACAAATAAGTACAGGTATCGTCCAAATGGAGAATTATTTGGAACAACGACCCTAAATGATATTGAAGATGGGCAAAAATTCTTATCTTCTGGAGTTGTATCAGGAGGACGAAATGTACTATCGCATGAAGAAATCAGTGATTTAAAAATATCGGGATTGTTTACAGAAAAAAATTGTCTAGATATGTTAAGTATTCTTTCACATTTATACGAAAGATTGGATGATGCTGAAAAGAATTCTTAAACTTGTCATAAATACTTGCTTCTAACCTTAAGATATAAATTTAAAGGAGTCTTGTATGAAAAAGTTTTTAGTTTTATTGTTAATGTTATTCTTTACAAATGTAGCTTTTGCAGTGAATTCTTATGACCGATATGGGCAAAAGACAGGTTCTTACAGGCAAACAACTTCAGGCTACAATTCATATGATAGATATGGTTCTAAAACTGGCTCGTATAAGGAAACATCCTCTGGTTATAACAAGTATGATAAATATGGACAAAAGACAGGAAGCTATAAAAAGACATCTTCTGGGTATAATTCCTATGATAGGTATGGACAGAAAACTGGTAGTTACAAGACAAATTCTAATGGCGTAACTACAAAATACGATAAGTACGGTCAAAAAGTAGGTTCTTTTAAAAAGGACTCTTCTGGAAGAATTACCGAATATGACAAATACGGAAGAAAAGTCGGAACCTATAAATAAACAACCGACTTTGTGCTAATATAAATCTATGATTAAATCTTTTAATTGCAAGGAAACAGAAAAAATCTGGCATGAAGAGTTTTCAAAGAAGCTTCCACATGATATTCAAAAGCGAGCTTTAAGGAAGCTTATGATGCTTAATGTTGCAACAGTACTTGAAGATTTAAGAATTCCACCCAACAATCGTTTAGAAGCCCTCACTGGAGACAGGCAAGGTCAGTATTCAATACGCATAAACGACCAATACAGAATATGCTTTAGATGGCTAGATAACCATTCTTTTGATGTTGAAATAGTTGACTATCACTAAATATTATCAACTTATGTAAAAATAGTACTTTAATGGGGTTGATATTACGAGGTACGTACTATATAATATTAATAGGTAATACTCTATTTGTGAGGTAAAAATGACTAAATACATTGAATTAACAACAGTCGGAGAAATGCTCAAGGAAGAATTTATTGAGCCATATAACCTTACACAAAATGCTCTTGCCAATGCTATTTTCGTCCCTCCAAATAGAATTCATCAAATAATAAAAGGACAAAGAAGAATCACAGCTGATACTGATTTACGTTTGACTACTTATTTTGGTCTTTCTCAAGGTTATTTTTTAAGGTATCAAGAAGACTATGAACTCAGAATTACAAAACGTGAAATATCCGAAGAAATAAATAAAATTAAACCAATAAAAGCTTTAGGATAATTAAACATTAAACGAGAGCCCTCTAGAATCGATTTTAAGAGGATTTATATTTGCTTTGCATAATTTCCTCCAGCTCAAAACACATGTCAGTCTTATAAGGTAAACTAGGAGCTGCTTTTAGATATTAAACTTATTATAGAGTTCATTATAATAAATTCCTAAAGTTTGTTGTTGAATAATTTTTATTGCTCTGTGAAATTTATCTTTATATCCAATTTCTGTAAATAATGGTTCAAATGCCATTAAATCTATTTCA
>CALUWB010000055.1 GCA_944324375.1 Candidatus Gastranaerophilales bacterium
TACATTTAGACCATCTCTGTTATATTTTTTTTTTTTTTTTTTTTTAATTTCACGAGTATACATACGCAAACCTCCACCTGAGCCTAAAATTTTTATTTCATGGAAAGGTTTTGATACAATTTTTTTGATACCTTGACCTCCTTTTCCACTTGTTCTAGATTGAGCTGCTGAGTAGAATTTATTTATATAATTATCAAATAAATCAACATTTTCTCCTGTTGCTTCCCACAATTCTTTTTTAGCTTTTTGGGTTATTATTACTTTTTGAGGGAATCTTTCTTTATCCATTATTATCTCTTCATCATTATCAAAATTCCAAGAACTAATTTTAGTATGAAAATCTGTCATTCTACTCAACAATTCATTATCATTTTCTGAAAGATTATTTTTAAATTCAGAAACAAATTTATCTTTAAATGTCACTGGTATTTGTTGATAATAACCAATAATTTTATTTGCATTCTTATAATTTGGTTTTTCATGCAATGTATATCTATTTGCGACCAAATCATTAAATTCATTATCACCTTGTTCTTCTAATTTTTCATAGAAATAGAAATATTTATTCTCTGCTTCCATTGATTGCTTAGCAGTGTCATAATCATAATCATTACCTTTTTTATATGGTGATAATGTCTTATTAATAAAATCTTCTTCAGATAAATCATCATCTTGATTTAATACATGATTCAAATATTTATCATGAACAGAAAGCAATACAATTGCTTTATTTTCATTTAACTTATCATCTTCAAATGATTTTTCTATTATATTATTTGTAGAATCAAAATACGCCTTATCAATTAAACCAACATCTGATACACAAGACTGACAACGTTTTTTTAATTTTTTATCTTGTATATTTGAAGTCATATACTTAAATTTAGATATTTCTTCATCTGAAACTTTATCTAAATCATCAATTCCAGAATATTCTTCTATTAATTCATTTACATCATTATTTGTTACAACTTTTGGTTCTATCTGTTCTTTTAATGCTATCTTCTCATAAATCAAATCATATGCAGGCTGCATTTCATTTTTTAATGTTTCTACTCTTTCTGGAGTCCAATATTTATAAAAAAAGCTATTTGTATAATTTGTCTCCATATGTTCAAATGATTTTGCCATTGCATCAATATCAAACTTCATTTTAAAATCTTGAAAATCAGAATTGTTTGCATAAACTTCATCATATCTTGAATATCTTCCCCAATACGTACCATTAATTACATTTTTCATCCTTTTTGATAAATAATTCTTATCATCAAATTTTTCGAATGGGTTAACTGGGTATTCTTTATCTGGATTTTTATTATATAAATATGCTAAATAAGTATTCACCATTTTATCTGTTGAATACTGAGAATCTTCAGGATGTTTGCGCTTATGTTTAATCAAACGAACTGGCATCCATTCTCTACTTGTCATTTCAGAGTAATCTGACCAAACTTTACTTATTCTTATTGCATGTTTATTGGCAATATTTTTTATTTCTTTATCTGTATAATTAGGAATTTCTAAATATTTATTATGTAATTTTGTACCTTTTGCTAATAATTTTAACAAATCATTTGATGGGGTACTAAACTCAAATCCAGCACGCTCTAGATTTTGTAATTTAGGAGGTGCAGAATTTTCAAAATTTACCTTTATATCTGATTTTGGCTTTAAATTAATATATGCTTGCTTTAATGTAGATATTACAACTTTGTCTAAATCTTCATTTGAAAATCTATTATATAAATAATCCTTTGAACCAGATGGGTCAAATTCTGGTTTTTCTTTTGGATATTCTAATTCTGGGTAAAAGCCTTGAACATCATCAATTGTTTTACATTCATCTAACAAAAAATAATGATTTACAAAAACTCTTTTTAAATCAAACTCATTATTTTTAATTGATTTTTGCATGTTCTCATATAGTTCATCAGGTAATTCTTTTGTTTTAGACTGTAATTCATCTAAACCAACTAATAAATCCTCTTTTGTTTTTTCTATCGGAACAAAAAAATCAGTTTCTTTAAATTCTATTTTTTTAGCTTCATCAGGATTATTTTCCAATGCTTTTTCAATCTGCAATCTTCTATGTGCTTTTGCTTCTCTTAGTTCTCTTGTAGAATTTTGAGGTCTTGGTTTTAATCTTGCTCCAATTTTTAAACGACCTTTATAATCAAATAAAGAGTTAAATTTATCAGGATTAAAAGATTTAGTATCATCATCTAATGCTGTTCTTATTGCATCTTCCATTTTTGGAATCTTATCACCATACAATAAAGATTGTTTTATTGTTAATAATGCCTTTTTATTAATAATAACTTCAGGTTTATCATTTTCAAATGTAGAGCATAAAATATAATCAGCTTTTCTTTTCGGGGTCGTGTTTATATCTTTTAATTCTTTTACAGCATCTTCTAATGAAATAGTTTCATCATTAGATGTTTCAAGCAATTTTTTATCTACTTCATCTTTTGGATCAGAACTTTTTTCGACCATTACTTTACCATAAGATGATATCGCACTACTATAAGTAGGATTCTGACTTAACTCGCTAGCATAAAAATCATTTGCTGATTGAACGTTTCTTCCTTGAAATGTTGGTTGGTAAAATAGATTATTATTTTTATTAATCTTTATCATATTAATTATAAAAGAATCATAATTATATTTTTTGCTATTTTGTAAAGTTATATTATACAATGAGTTCAGACAATCTAAATTTTATAACTTTATTTAATTCATTAAGAGATAATTCAACCTGATAACCTATTTTTCCTGCACTAAATATTATTGTTTCATAATCCTTTGCCGAAATGTGTATAGTTGTTAGAAAATTCTTTTTCATCCCAATAGGAGAACAACCTCCATGAACATATCCTGCTGTTTTTAACAAATCCTTTGACTTCAACATTTCAATTGATTTTTCATTAACAGACTTAGCAGCTTTTTTCAAATCTAATTCCTCTGCTACAGGAATCATAAAAACATAAATCTGTTGTGATTTCCCAACAGTAACTAATGTTTTAAAAACTCGTTCTGGATTTTGACCTAATACTTTAGCAACTTCCACACCTGATATTGCATCTGTATCAGCATAAGAATAATGATTATATTTAACCTTTAGTTTATCTAAAGTTCTCATTACATTTGTTTTATAGTCCATACAAAATATAATAATACAAAAAAGGTGAGATATTATTCTCACCTTTAATTTATTATGCTTGTTTTGATTATTCGGATTTTTTATTCTTTAACATATCAATACCAAATCCAACTGCAGTACCAATAGCTGCTGCTATTGCTACATACTTACCAGCTTTCCAACCAACTTTCTTAGTCAAAGCTTTCATTATATTACCTTTTGGAAACATTTTTCTTAGCTCTTTAATAAGATCTTTTTTCTCTGCAAAAGAACCATCTTTTATAAGTTGTTTAACAGTACTAAGTGACATAAACATAGGAGTAGTAACTGCAGCACCTGTTAAAGCACCAACTGTTCCACCAACAACTGCCCCCTTATGAGATGATTTTTTCTCAAATGTATCTGATGATTTATTATATTTTTCTCTTAACTGTTCTACTGCTGATTCATCACCAATACGAGCGCCCATATTACCATTATTTAATGCAATTGAATATTGACCATTTCCTAATGGGGTAACATTATAATTTCCAATTACTTCAACTCCTACCATAACATAACCTTTCTTTATTAATAAACTACACATTTATTAAAAGAAAAATTTTTACTGAGAATTTACAATAAAAGTAATAAATATTAATTATTCGTTACAATATAAGAGATCCATTGATCTTGATAGTTGGTTTTTAAAATTTTTAAATTATTTTCTTCAATTGCTTTTAAAACAACATCTTTCTTTTCATCTAAAATACCTGATAATGCTAATTTCCCATTAGGATTTAATAAATTTTTCAAATCAGGCATAATTTCATATAAAACATTATGTAAAATATTTGCACATACAAAATCAAATTTTTCTGTTATTTTATCAGCTGTATTAAATTCAAACTTACATTCTACATTATTCTTTTGAGCATTTTCTATTGCAACATCAATAACATCAGGGTCATTGTCACACCCATAAACATAATCAGCACCCATTTTCTTTGCAATAATAGCTAAAATACCTGTTCCCATACCAATATCTGCAACTGTCTTGAAATTAGGATACTCTTCCATTGCTCTTACACAAAGTTGAGTTGTCTGATGAGTTCCAGTCCCAAATGCGTGACCAGGATCTAAAGATATTATTATCTCATTTTCTTTTGGAGTATATTCAAGCCAAGAAGGAACTATTACAACCTTATCTGTAATATGAGTTACATCCCAATTTTCTTTCCACTTTTTAGACCAATCTTCATTTTCTTTCTCTTCAAATGAGATTTCCCAACTACCAAGCTCTTCTTCGGACAGACCTTGTTCAATCAAAAACTCTCTTTCCTCTTTTAGGATAGACTTGATTTCACTAATATCTTTTACACTATCTTCTGTTAAAAACACACGCAAAGTACCCTCTGTAGTTGATACCATTTCTAAATCCTTGTATTTTTCTTCAGCTAGAACAACTCCTTCGCAATTCAAACGTTCAAAACAAATACAAGATACAGTATCTTCCATTTGAGGATTGATTGTTATTTTTAATTCAAAATAATTATCCATTAATTAACCTTCAATAAATGCGCCCATACGTCTAAAGTTATCATATCTTTGATTTCTTAGTTCTTCTTTAGACATGCCTGCTAACTCAGAAAGAGTATCAAGAATAGCTTTCTTCATATTCTCACCCATTTCTTCATAGTTAGTATGAGCACCACCTACAGGTTCCTTAATCATTCCGTCAACAATATTTAATTTAATTAAATCATCTGCTGTAATTTTTAATGCTTCAGCAGCATCAGCAAATTTAGATGCATCTCGCCATAAAATAGAAGCACAACCTTCTGGAGATATAACAGTATAATAAGAATGTTCAAGCATAAGAACTTTATTTGCAACACCTAAACCTAAAGCTCCACCACTACAACCTTCACCTGTAATTATTGCAATGATTGGAACATTTAATTTTGCCATTTCTCTTAAGTTTACGGCAATTGCAATACCTTGACCAGTTTCTTCAGCGCTAATACCAGGATACGCACCAGGGGTATCAATCAATGTAACAATAGGCATATTAAACTTATTTGCATGATAGAACAATCTTAATGCTTTTCTATAACCTTGAGGTTGAGGCATACCAAAATTATACTCAAGATTTTCTTTTGTACTCTTACCTTTTTGAGTTCCAATGAGCATAACTTTTTGCCCACCAATATTAGCTAAACCTCCGATAATAGCTCTATCGTCCATACCGGTTCTATCACCATGCATTTCAATAAAATTATCACAAATTAATTTAGTATAATCTAAGAAATTTGGTCTTTCTTGATGTCTTGCAATTTGTAACTTTTGAGATGGTTTCAAATTTGAATACAATTCTTTTTTATAATCATTTGCTTGTTGTTCAAATGTTTCAATTTCTTTATCTAAGTCCATGCCCGACTCCGCACTTATCTTTTTTAATTCTTGTATTTTATTTTCAATTTCAACTAATGGTTTTTCAAATTCCAATACTGACATATAACTTACACTCCGTGCATTTCTAATATTTTAGCTAAATTATCTCTTAATTCAGAACGTTTAAATACCATATCTACTTGTCCAAACTTAAGTAAATATTCTGCAGTTTGGAAATCAGATGGTAATTTTTGACGAATAGTTTGTTCAATAACACGTCTTCCAGCAAAGCCAATTCTTGCACCTTGTTCTGCAATAATAATATCACCTAAAGTACCAAAGCTTGCTGTTATACCACCAAAAGTAGGCTCAGTAAGAACATTGATATATAGCAATCCAGCTTCATCTAATCTAGCTAAAGCACAAGATGTTTTTGCCATTTGCATAAGAGATAGAGCACTTTCCTGCATTCTTGCACCACCAGATGAAGTTATAGCAATAACAGGAAGTTTTTGTTTTATACCTTCTTCAATAATACGGGTAACTTTTTCACCAACAACACTACCCATTGAGCCACCCATAAAATCAAAATCCATTACAGCAGCAGCTATCTTATGTCCATCTATTTTTCCGATACCTGTTATTACAGCTTCATCAAGATTTGTTTTATTATGAGCTTGTTCCAAGCGTTCTTTATAAGATACTGTATCTACAAACTCCAAAGGATCTGTTGGCAGGATATTTTTGTTTAATTCTTGAAAAGAATCTTTATCAAATAATTGAGCAATTCTTGTCTTAGCATTTATTCTAAAATGGTACTCACATAAAGGACATACCATCATATTCTCTTCCAATTCTTTTTTAGTAAGTTGAGCTTCACAATGAACACATTTAACCCATAAACCAGGAACAGCTTCTGCTTCCATTCTTGCTTCTCTAGCTCTGCGTTCAATCTGCGCTTCTTTACGTTTATCAAACCATTCTTGTATTGTCATAAATTATATTCAGCTAACTTGCTGACCTCCGTTCCCTAATTCGTCGACATATGCAATTATACACTAAAAATATGATAAGTCTAGAGGGTAAAAGAAGGGTAGGGGATAAAATTTACAAGATTTTAATGTACTTGCACTAAAAGTTTGTTTGAGATAACCTTAAAATGGTTAAATATATAATAATAAGGGAAATAAAATGAAAATAGATTTAGAAAAAGAATCAAACAACATTGCAAAAGTCGAAATAGAAATACCTGCAAAAAAAGGAGTAGATGCCTATAATAGAGCAATTAAAAATTATTCAAGATATATGAATATTCCAGGATTTAGAAAAGGAAAAGCACCTAGAAATATAATTGAAAGAAATGTAGGAAAAGACAGAATTATCAATGAAGCTTTAGAAATATTACTTCCAGAAGTTTTTAGTACAGTTATATCTGAAAATAAACTTGATGTAATATCTCAACCAACTATAGAAAAATACGAATTTGAAGTAGGTAAAGATATCAAATTATCTGCTAAAATTGAACTTCGCCCAGAAGTAAAATTAGAAACATATAAAGGAATGACTGTTGATGTTGAAGAATTTCAACATGAAAAAGATGCATTTGATAAATCATTAGAAAATCTACTTGCACAATCTGCAAAATTAGAATTAGTAGTTGATAGAAATACAAAATCTGATGATATTATAGTTTTTGATTTTGATGGTTATTCAAACGGTGAAAAAATTGAACACGGAGATGCTAAAAATTATACACTTGATTTAGCAAATTCTAGTTTTATTCCAGGTTTTGCTGAACAATTAGTAGATAGAGCATTGGGTGAAGAATTCGAAATTAATGTTACATTCCCAGAAACTTATCACGAAAAGAAACTTGCTGGTCAACCTGCAACTTTCAAATGTAAGATTAATGAAATAAAAACAAAAGTATTACCTGAATTAACAGATGAATTTGCTCAAAAAGTTGGACCTTTTAAAACTGTAGATGATTTAAAAGCTGATATCCAAAATTATTTAGATAAACAAGCAGAAGCAACTAATAAACAAAATTCAGAAAAAGCAATTTTTGAAAAAGTTTTAGAAAATTCTGAAGTTGAAATAAGCAATTCAATGATAGAAAGAGAAGCAAACTCTTTACTTGAAGATTACAAACAAAAATTATCTGCTCAAGGTTTTACTTGGGAACAAGCAGTTGAAACTCAAGGTTTAGATAACATAATGGAAAAAATTAATGAAGATGCAAAATTTAGAATCAAAAATTCGTTGGTAATTGACAAAGTAGCATCTTTAGAAAATATTAAAGTTGAACCTGCAGACTTTGATGAAAAACTTGAATCATTAGCTGCAATGTATCAAATGGACAGAGAAACATTTGCAAAATATATGATGAAAAATCCAGGAATGCTAAATGGACTTTCTCAACAAGTATTAAATGAAAAAGTAATGAAATTCTTAGCAGAAAATAATACAGTAAATTTTGTTAAATCAAAATAAAAGATATATAATATAAAAAGAAAGGGAAAATACGATGAGTTTTGTACCAGTTGTAATTGAACAATCAAGCAGAGGTGAACGTTCTTTTGATATCTTTTCAAGATTATTAAGAGAAAGAATTATCTTCTTAGGCACACCTGTTGATGACATGGTTGCGAATTTAATAGTAGCGCAAATGTTATTATTAGATAGTGAAAACCCTGAAAAAGACATTATGTTATACATTAACAGTCCTGGAGGTAGTGTAACTGCTGGGTTTGCAATTTATGATACAATGCAACATATTAGAGCTGATGTTTGTACAATATGTTTAGGTCAAGCAGCTTCAATGGGTGCATTTTTATTATCATCTGGTGCAAAAGGTAAGAGAATGGCATTACCTCATTCAAGAGTATTAATTCACCAGCCATTAGGTGGTGCTCAAGGTCAAGCTACAGATATTGAAATCCAAGCTGCTGAAATTCTTAGAATTAAGAAATCATTAAATGAAATTCTTGCTTCTAACACAGGGCAACCTTTAAGCAAAATCGAAAAAGACACTGATAGAGATTATATTATGACTCCAGAAGAAGCTCTTGAGTATGGTATGATTGATAAAGTGATTACAAAAGACGTACAATAGGAGAATAAAATGTCAAGCGATAGCAGATTAAAATGTTCTTTTTGTGGAAAAACTCAAGACCAAGTAAAAAAACTAATTGCAGGTCCAGAAGTTTATATCTGTGATGAATGCGTTGAACTTTGTAACGAAATTCTTGATGAAGAATTCTTTGAAAACAAAGAAAAAGATGCAGAATCTGGAGAACATTCTATAGAAGAAGAATTAAAATCTGTACCAAAGCCACACGAAATTAAAGCATATCTTGATGAACATATTGTTGGTCAAGATGATGCAAAAAAAGTTTTATCAGTTGCTGTATACAACCATTATAAGAGATTAGAACATAACAAGGATAAATCTGATGTTGAAATCCAAAAATCTAATATCTTATTAGTTGGACCGACTGGTAGTGGTAAAACATTATTAGCTCAAACTCTTGCAAAATATCTTGATGTCCCTTTTGCTGTTGCAGATGCTACAACACTAACAGAAGCTGGATATGTCGGAGATGATGTTGAAAATATATTACTTCGATTATATCAAAATGCTGATTTTGACTCTGCTAAAGCAGAAAGAGGTATTATATATATTGATGAAATTGATAAAATTGCAAGAAAATCTGAAAATACATCTATTACAAGAGATGTATCAGGTGAAGGTGTTCAGCAGGCTTTATTAAAAATGATTGAAGGTACGGTTGCAAATGTTCCACCACAAGGTGGTAGGAAACATCCTCATCAAGAGTTTATTCAAATTGACACTAGTAATATTCTATTCATTGTAGGTGGTGCTTTTGTCGATTTAGATAAAATTATTGGTAGACGTGTTAAAGATGGTTCTTCTATAGGATTCGGAGCAAAAGGCGCAGGAACAAAAGCTGAAAAAGAAAAAGAAGCAAACCAAATGCTTAAAAAACTTCAACCTGAAGACTTGTTAAAATTTGGTTTGATTCCTGAGTTTATTGGACGTATTCCAATATATGCTGTTCTTGATGCTTTAGATGAAGATACTCTTAAAATGATTCTTACAGAGCCTAAGAACGCTATTTTAAAACAATACAAATGCCTTCTTAAAATGGATGGTGTTGATTTAGAATTTGAACCTGATGCAGTAGAATTAATTGCACAAGAAGCAATTAAGCGAAAAACTGGAGCAAGAGCTCTTCGTTCTATTGTAGAAGAATTAATGCTTGATATTATGTATGATATTCCATCTAAAACTGATATTGATAAATTTATTATTACAAAAGAAATGGTGGAAAATAGAAATAATAAAGGTGACCAAGCAGAACTAATTCAACTCCCTAAAAAAGAAAAAAATAAAGAAAATATTGAAAAAGAAACAGCAGAAATTGCATAATAAAAAAAGAACTGATATAAAATCAGTTCTTTTTTTTAGCAACTTTTTTTTTTAGCATTTTTAAAATAAATATATAATCCAAAATAAGGTAAAAAAAATGCTAAAAATTACAAGTTTTTATAACCAACTTACAATTAACAATAATACAAAAGAAAAAACAAGTTATACAAATTATAAAACATTACCTTTAAAGCAAGATTCTTTTAGTTTTAGGGGGATGTCACAAGCCTCTGAATATAAAAATGTATTTCAATACTTATCTGCAGATATTTTAAGCAAACAAAAAAAATATGTAATTGATGGAAGTTTACTTTCAGCAACGAATATTACAAAAGCCGTTGACAATATTTTTCAAAATAACAAAGTATATCAACAATTTCCATTATGCAATATAAATAAAATTAAGTGGAAACAATATGTTCCACAAGATGTTAGAGAATTTTGCGTGGACAAAATTAATCAAGCACGAATAACAAGACTTAACCAATGGAAAAACTTTTTAGAAAATCCTACGTCTGAAGAAAGCGCAAGCAAACATCCAAAATTAATTAGCAACATTCAAAAAAGAAAACCTTTAAAATTTGTTATTTGGAACGCAATAACAAGTGAATTAAAAGAAAATAATAGACATATACCCGTACCATTTAATGCAAAAGCACTTGCTCAAACAGTAAAAGATTTTGATTCAATACCTGCAATATCAAGAAAAGTAAGATGTGCATCACCATCTTTTATTGAGATATATACTCATCGGTTAAGAGATAATTTACTTGTAGAAAAAGGGGTCTCTACAGAAAATGCTACTTGGATAAAAATACCATCAATAAAGAAAAATCTCATTGATAAAGAAAAAAATATCTCAGATTTGGAAACATTAAGTTGTAAAAATTGGTGTACTAGATCAAGTGTTGATAAAGCAGAAGCTGCTCTTGAAGAAGGTGATTTCTATATTTATTTAGAGCGAGACAAGAATAATTTATGGCAACCTTTAATAGGAATGGCTAGTCACCAAAACAAAATTGATCAAATCCAAGGAATAGAAAATAATAACATAATACCACTTAATCAAGTAGAAAATGTTACAAACTTTATAAAAGAAAAAGGACTAAAATGCCAATCAGGCATAATTGATGAAGGACCAAAAGCTTATCAACAAATTTTAATAAGCCAAAAACTTTCAGAAGTAAAACCAGAAATTGGCAAATCGTTTGAAAAATCTATAAAAGATGAAGATTCATATGCAATATTTCAATACTTAAATAAACCTGTAGAACGTACATCTAATGGAAAATTAATCATTGATTCTTACAAGCCTTCTTTTTTAGCAAATGAAAAATCTGGAATTACAATTCCTTATAGCATGATGGGAATAAATGAAGATTCATTATTAAAAAACGTTAAAGAAATTAAAGGAGATTTAATTTTAGCCAATAAAAATACTCTATACACATCTTCAATTAAAACATTTCCTTCAAGCCTAGAAAAAGTTTCAGGTAAGATTATATGTTCAAAAAAACAATATGATAAATTTACAGATGAAATAAATAAAGTAATATCAAATAAAAATAATATTACTATTTATGAATAAATCCAACTAAATTATAATAGCAATTTACTAAATAATTGTTATAATAATTTTATGAGCATAGAGACAAAAACAAAACTATTCAAAGAAGTCGCAGCATTACCAAGTAATCCTCTTTGGGAAAAATATATACAGAGAGTTGGAGAATTATCGAAAAAAGAAGTTGATATTCGAACAGAATTCCAACGTGACTATAACAGAATCATCAATTGTACAGCATTTAGTAGATTAAAACATAAGACCCAAGTTTTCTTTGCTACAGATAACGATCACGTATGCACAAGGATTGAACATGTTAATATTGTTGCATCAACAGCAAAATCAATATCTAAATATTTAGGTTTGAATGCAGAATTAGCTGAAGCAATTGCATTAGGTCACGATTTAGGGCATTCTCCTTTTGGACACCATGGGGAAAGAATTTTAATGAGAATAATGGAAGAAGAAGGTTTTTCAGGAAAATTCTGGCACGAATACAATAGTCTTAGATTTATTGATGATATTGAAACCCTACCAAATCAAGAAGGATGGACTGAAAACTTAAATTTAACATACGCTGTAAGAGATGGTATTGTTAGTCATTGTGGTGAAGTAGATGAAAATGCTCTGATACCAAGAAAAGAATTCCTTGATTTAAGAAAAGTAAAAAAAGGGCAACATATGCCATTTACTTATGAAGGATGTGTTGTAAAAATTTCGGATAAAATTGCTTACTTAGGAAGAGATTTACAAGATGCAGCATTATATAATTTCTTTACAAAAGAAGATTATGTAACTTTAAGACAAATTGCAGAAAATATTGTAAAAGAAAAAGTTAAACTTAAAGAAATTAATACAACATATTTAATGCATAAATTTATTATTGATTTATGCGAAAACTCAACTCCTGAAACAGGATTAAATTTCTCTCACGAAAATTACGAATTAATGTGTCAAATCAAAAAATTCAATTTTGAAAAAATATGCATGAATAAAAGACTAAGACCATTTATGGATTATGCAAATCTTGTTTTAAGAGCAATATATACTTTCTTAAGAGAATACTATGCAGATTTCAAAACTATAAGTAAATTAGCAAAAGATGCACCATATTATAGAACATTAATTAAAACTTTTTGCGAATGGTTAGTAAAATACTCAAATATTGACACTAAACAGAGAATGCAAAAAAAATATAAAAACAAAATAATTTATAATATGGAAAATGAAATGGATTACAAACAAGCCATCATTGACTATATATCTAGTATGACAGATAAATTTGCAATAAGCGTGTATGAAGAATTAATTTCACTATAAAAACGGTCTCAATTTGAGACCGTTTTACTGAAAACTTTTAACTATGCAGCAACACCACCTGTTTGTTCTTCAGGTTTAGGTTGTTTAGGTTGTCCATTTGCACCTTGAGCACCAGGTCCATTTGCTTGATCAGCAGCTTCTTGGTTTTGAGAAACAAGCTCTGTTGAAGCAGCATCAGTTTCTTCATATTCTCCTGATGTTGACTCATAATAATCTGCCTGACCATCAATATTTTCTTGCAATGATGCTAAATAACCAGACATTTCATCTCCAGCATCACCAGCTGCACCTTCTGCATCTGCATGCTTTCCAAAATTACCTGCAGCAACACCCATCATAACACCACCAGCAACAAACATTGCCATACCAGCACCATCAAGGCCTGCAAACATTGCTGTAAATATTCCAGATAAATCTTTACCAACTCTCATTGCTGCAGATGCAACTCCTAATAACATTGCAACTGTACCAAGTTGAGATGCTATTTGAGCTGCTTTAGCAAAGTTCTTCATTTGACTACCTTGCTTTAAAAATTCAGAAACAGTATCACCTGAAGTTTTTACACCTATGGCTTCTGCATTATTGGCTGTATATGATTCTATATTACCTTTTAAGCCATCCATTTCTTCTTGGGGCTCTTTATTTGATTCTTCTGAACTTTTTTGAAGGTCTGCTATTTGAGCTTTTAATTCTGCTACCTTGGCTGAATTACCTTGAGCCTGATACACTTGTAACTCTCCTTGCAATGCTGCTACTTCTGTTATTGTATCTACCTGACTCTGTGTTAATTGTTCTGATAATTCTGTATATGATTTTGAATCTTCTTCCATCATCTCCATATCAGATGCTAATGCATCATAATAACTTTGAATTGTTTCATTATTAGTTGCAGCATTATTTGTTTGGTTTTTACGTTCTCCTAGATTTGGATCAAAAGTACTCTCAAATGAACAAGAAAGAGCAACTCCAGCTCCGACAGTTGCAACAATTCCTGCAGCAAGCATTCCACCAGGTACATGCTCGCCAATCTGTGCAGCACTTTTGGCACCTGTAACTACAGAAATAATTGCTACAGCAGCTGCTGCGGCTGCACCAACAGAAGCACCAACAGAAGCAGCAACAGCACCTCCTTTTTGGTCTTTTTCAGATAAATCTTCGCCGTCTTCACCTGTTGTATCTATTTGTTGTTCGCCAACTTTTTCTTT
>CALUWB010000056.1 GCA_944324375.1 Candidatus Gastranaerophilales bacterium
ATTCGTATTGGACATAATAGTGGGGCATTTCCAAAAATGATGCAGTGGATAATTGATTACCTTTATAAAGGCTGGATATAAAATTTTGAATATTATATTTAGAGGAAAACCAGATAATTATTTAAAAATTGATAATGTTGTATCTCGTTCTGCACAACCAAAAGCCGAAGATTTTAAATGGTTAAAAGAACAAGGAGTAACAGATGTTATAAACTTTAGAACAATGTATGTTTCTAACTTAGATTTTGATGAGAAACAAGTTGTTGAACAAGAAGGTATGAGGTATCACAATATCCCATCTTATACAAGACATCCAGAAGAAAAGAATATTGGGAATTTTTTAGATATAGTTGAAGATGTTAAACATAATGGTGGTAAGGTTCATATTCATTGTAAAGCTGGTGCTGATAGAACAGGAATGTATTCTTGGATATATAAACAAAAGAATAATATAGGTTCTATGGCTTCAAATGAAGATGAAATGTTAAGAATGGGACATCATAATAAAACTTATCCAGAGCTTATTGATTGGATTAAAAAGTTTTTAATTAAAAAATAAATTTATATATTATCTTCTGGGTAAAAGTTTTTATAACCTTCAATATACGCTTGAACAACTGCTTTTGCAAATTTTTTAGGGTGTTTCCAATAAGAAGAATGAGCCATTATAAATGTAGCAGGACTTTTTACGTCTGATTTATTATAAATGAAACCTTTTGTATTATCTGAAAAATTTAGGTTATTCATGTTTTGCATTTCATCAGCTGTAAAGTTTTTTGATACAGGAAATCCAATAGGATCATCTGCAAAATTTACAGTAAGAAAAAATATATTAGACTTTTGCATATATTCAAAAACGTCTTTATTATATCTATTAATAGCAATTGATTGATATTTAATATCAGAATAGAATAATACTAAAGGACTTCCGAAATTAATAATTCCAAGAACTTCGTCTTGTGGAGTGCATACTAAATCTGTATATTTATCTAAATTTAAGTATATTTCTTTTAATTTCTTCTCATTTTGGTTCTCTATAATATCTCCATTTCCAGAATAAACAGCTAATCCAGATTCTGTTATTGCATCAAGACAGGTCGATTTTACAGGGTGTTTTCTAAAGAAAGGATCAATTTTACCATTATCTATTTTTTCTATTTTACTTATTAAAGTTTCAGAACTTATACAAGGCATTTTATGAATTATGTATTCATAAGTAATAAAACTTCCAGCGCTATGTCCAGATAAAATAACTTTTTCACCTTTTTTGTATGCTCTCATTACATATTTATGTAAATTGTTAACAACATGTTGCATATGATATGTTTTTTGTACCCATATTGCATCGTGCATACAATGAAATAATAATGTTCTTGTTGATTGTGCTAATTTGGGACTTAGCATTTTCATTGAAAGTAAACAATCATTCACATTTCTTAAATCTTTTTGAGATTGATACCCCCCAAAGAATACGTATGGAATGCCTTCTATTTCGTATTCTCCATTTTTTAGCATATTTTTCTGGATAAAATCAGAAGATTCAAAAGCTTTTTTTATATACCCTTGAGTTGTAAGATAAATCTTATTGGTGTTGCTGCTTGTACATTCAATATATTGAAAAATAGTAAAAATAATATTATTAATTTTTTCATATTACATTCTTTCAGGTGCACTTACTGCAAGAATATCAAGAGCATTTTTAAGTACTGTTTTTATTGAGTATACTAAAGCTACTCTTGATTTCATTAAATCATTATCATCACAAATAACTCTATTTGAATTATAGAATGAATGAAATTCTCCAGCTAAATCTTGAACATATCTGCAAACAGTATAAACGGTTCTACTTTTTGCAGATGATTCTATCATAGATTTAAACTCTTCTAGTTTTAAAATTAATTTTTTTGCTGTAGGAATAGCTTTTTTCATTGCCTCATAGTTCACTTCTGAAATTGCTTTTTTAAATTCTTCTTCTGTCATAGGGGCAGGAGTTTTTTCTCCTGTTTCAGTATTAATTTTTTCATTTACAAGATTTCTAAGAATAGAGCAAACTCTTGCGTGGGCATATTGAACATAGAATACAGGGTTTTCATCAGAAGCAGTTTTGGCAAGTTCAATATCAAAATCAAGAGTTGTATCAATATTTCTCATGCACATCCAGAATCTTGTTGCATCAATTCCAACTTCATCAATTAAGTCTTCTAAGGTAACCATATTTTTGCGTTTACCCATTCTAACTTCATTTCCATTAATAACGAGGTTAACAAGTTGACCTAAAAGAACTTCTAATTTATTAGGATCATATCCAAGAGCTTCTATAGATGCTTTTACTCTTGGAACATATCCGTGGTGATCAGCACCCCAAATATTGATTAATCTATCAAATCCTCTATCTAATTTATCAATATGATATGCAATATCAGCTGTTAGATATGTATTTGAACCATCTGCTTTTTTAATAACTCTATCTTGGTCATCTCCGTATTCAGAAGATTTAAACCACATAGCTCCATCTTTTTCATATAATTTTCCACTTTCTTGAAGCTTTTTGTAGCTTGCATCTACTTTACCTGATTTATGTAAATCTAATTCTGAATAAAATAAATCAAAATGAACTCTGAATTTTTCTAAAAGTTCTTTTTGTTCATTTTCCATATATTTTTTTGCATAATTAGATAAAACTTCAATATCTTCAGTAGGTTGATTTTCTTTTAAGAACTCTTTAGCTACAGGTATTAAATATTCTCCTGGATAATAATTTTTTCTTTCTTGTTCATCTTCAGGAAAATCAATATTTTCTCCTAGTTCTTGTTTTACTCTTATAAGTAAAGAACGTCCTAATTTTTGGATTTGTGATCCTGCATCATTTATATAGAACTCTTGGAAAACATCGTGCCCATAGAATTTAAGCAAGTTAGCTAATGCGCTTCCCATTGCTGCCCATCTTCCGTGACCTATATGAAATGGTCCTGTAGGATTTGCAGAAACATATTCTAGTATAATTTTTTCAGCTTCGATATTTTCAGGTTTTCCATAATTTTCTTTTTTATTCAAGATTTCAACAATAACATCTGTAAGCATTTTTTCAGAGAGTTTAAAATTAATAAAGCCACCAACTACAGATGTTTCATAGTCTTTATTATTGAGATATTCGACAATTGTATTTGCAATCATAGGAGGTGCTATTCTTGCTTGGCGAGCTAAAGATGAAACATTAACTGCAAAATCTCCAAAATCTGGGTTTTTAGGCTTTTCAATTACTAAAGAACCTTTTTTATATTCTTCCATACTTCCTAATTTTTTGTTTTCAATAGCTTGTAAAATTGCAGTTTCAATATCATTTAATAATAAATTTTTATACATCATAACCTCGCTAAATATCTACTTTTGTATAATTATAACTCAAAAAGATGTTTAGTGTATAATAAAAATATGATAAATATTGAAAGCATAGTAGAACGTTTACGTGAAATAATTGATGATGATAATCTAAAGCAATTGAAAGAAACTTTAGATGGTTTTCACGCTGCAGATTTAACAGATATATTTTCAGAGTTAAATCCAAGAGAACGTTTGGCTTGTTTTAAGCAGTTAGATGAGGAAAAAGCATCTGATTTATTAGAATATCTTCCACCTCAGCTTCAGGTTGAGTTGTTAGGTGTAATAGATGAAGAATATGCATCTCGTTTGATTGCAAAGATGCCTCATGATGAAGCTGCTGACGTTTTAGGAGACATGGAAGAGGATGATACTGAATCCTATTTAGACAAACTCCCTCATAAGTTTTCTTCTGAAGTTAGAGAACTATTGACATATAATGAGGAATCTGCAGGTGGTATTATGAATCCTGTAGTTCTTACAGTTTCTACTGATATGGATGTAGAAGGTGTTTTAAATACAATACGAGTTAAAGCTGAAAAAGATAATATGGATTTGTATTATGTTTATGTTGTTGATAAACAAAACCATTTGATGGGAGTTGTGTCATTAAGAGTTCTGTTAACATCTCCAGTTCATCAAAAAGTTGTTGACATAATGACTAGAGATATTGTTAAGCTTCATGTTGATGATTTACAAGATTATATTGCTGATGAATTTATGAAATATCAATTTAATGCTTTGCCTGTTGTTGATTTGTACAATAGATTAAAAGGAATTGTTACTTGGGACGACGTTCAAGATATTGTAGAAGAAGAAACAACAGATGAAATTTATACATCTTCAGGTATCGCAACAGAAATGGTTGAAGATGAAGATGATATTTTATCTGGAAATATTTTTCACGCAGTTAAAGCAAGAACACCTTGGTTATTTATTACTCTAATTGGAGAATTTATAGCAGTTAATGTCGCACATCATTTTGATCATACATTAAGTGCTCTTCCTATTATTGCAATATTCATGCCATTGTTAGCAGGTTTAGGTGGTAATATTGGAACACAAAGTATTACTTTGATGGTTCGTGGTTTATCTACTGGACAAGTTACATTAAAATCTGCGATGTATCATATATTTAGAGAAGCCTCAATTGGTTTATTGATTGGTGTAGTATTTGGAGCATTAGTGACATTAGTAACATCAAAATGGCAGCATAGTGTTGCTTTAGGTGTAATAGTTGGTTTAGCAATGGTTATAAATATGACCACAGCAACCATAATAGGAACGTGTACTCCTTTTGTATTAAAGAAACTTAAAGTTGATCCTGCTATTGCATCAGGACCTGTTATTGCTACAACTATTGATGTAGTTGGTTTATTTGTGTATTTTTCATTAGTAACGATTTATCTTTTAAATTTTGTAAATTAATATTAGCTGTAACTATCTATTTTGTTGTATTATAAGTAATGTAAATATTTTGTAACATGTGTTCTTATAACTAGCAATATAATGTGTTTAGGATTTTTAGTATATATAAGGTAAGGAGTTTCATTGTGGAAATTAAGAATAGTATGCAACCAACAAATCAAGTTGGGTTTAAGGGGTATCAACATAAAACTAAAGATAATGGGAAAAAAGGTTATGATTTTAACTTTTTATATGACCCAAATCATTGGGATTGTTACGTTGAGTTTTATCGTGTAAATAAACATGATGCAGATTATTCTTATTCTGTTAAGAAAAACAATGGAAAAATGGAACCTTACTTTACTCAAAAACTTTCTCCAGAAGGAGTTTTTGTAGATCCTAAAAAAGATTTAAAATTAAAAAACAATGAACCAGTTGCATACCGTTATAAATTAGTTAATAAGCAAAACAGTAAATGGGTAAAATATGCAAAAGATGATTCATCTTCATTTTGTGGTGATGGGTGTAACCTTTTAACAACAAATGGAACCACTGTTAAAATCCAAGGTCCTATGTATCTTGTACAAGAAGATGCTTTTAAACCTGGGTATGTTTATGCAGGATTTAAAGAAGCAAATACTGGAGAAATTGTAAAAGATAAAAATGCTAAAGATGTATCACAATTCAATAGAACATTTGCTAATAAAGCAGGTGGAACATTAGCAGGTGTAGAATTAGAAGTTCCAAAATTAAAGAAAATAGGTTATAAGCGTTTAATTGCATTACCAACAACAGGTGGAGATAATGTTTCATCTCACAAGTATTGGATAAAGAGAATGTTCCAAACAGATAATATTGATAATTATGATTCTCTTACAAAAACATTATTCAAAAATGGGATGAATTTAGTATCAGATAGTGCATATACATCACAAGGTTTGGAAGGAGTTAATTTCCAATATGCTATTAAATGGATGAATCAAGCTGATAAACCTCATGAATATTATATGTTTAGAATGCAGGGTTTAGAAGATGCAGCATTAGGTCTTGGTGTTGTTCCTAAAAATATGCAAAATTTACGTCATAAAGTAGTAAATTCTCCAAATAATTATGAAATTCAATCAGATGGTCAGGTAAAAATTACAGAAAATAAAGAATATGACTCAAACCAACCAACATATATTCAAATATATGATAATTCAATGGTTTCAGATGCTCAAAGAAAAGATAAAAAGCATTTAATACATTCTTATGATAATACAAATCCTAAGGTATTAGATGAAGATACTGGCGAATTAGTTCAAAATAATTTAGCAATAAATACTCATGATGATACATTAATTCATAATGCTTTTAAAATTGATCCAAAAGAGTATGATGCTAATATTAAAAATTTAAATACTATAAATAAATCAAGAGGTCTATCAGATAAAATAGATTTAAATTCTCCAATGGGAACATTGGTAGTAGCTAAGTTTTCAGGTTTAGAAATTCGTCCAAAGGATGAAGGAGGTTTTGTAACTTGGGATGCAAATACAGATATGGCAAAATTGAGTTATACAGAATCAGATTATGATACTCAAATGCTAGAAAGTATTAAAAATCCTAAAGAACGTGAAATCGAAGAAGCAAAACTTGCAAGAGCTCATGCAGGTAACCGTGATATGTTGGCAGATGGTATGAGATATTGGACTCGTCATGTTAAAAATGTTAATACAGAATATACAGCAAAAACATTAGGTGCATTAGGTGGTTCAGTTGAAGAAGTTGAAGATAGAATTAATAGTCTAATATATAATAGGAATGATCAAAAATTACCTGATGATGTAGCATTAAATGAAAATGAAGTAGATAATTTATATTATAACGATTATAAGTTAAGAGATAAAGAAGAAGATTATGAAACAGCTTTAAATAAATCATTAATGGATCTTCCATTAGATTCAATCGAGCTTGCTGATGATACAGTTGGAGCATTATCTTCACCATATTTATCAAAACGTTCACCAGATTTAGCACATGTAGGAATATCTCGATATGATGCAATGAATGATCAAAGCTATGTTGTTCCAGATAAATATGCAAAAACTTATAATAAAATGAATCATATTTTTACAAACGAAATTCAACATTTTGCCCAAAATGTTTTACGTGAATTTGATAAACATTCAGATGAAAAGATTTTCCAAAATGATGGTTCAAAATTAACAGAATATGGTCAATATGTTGTTCCATTAGTAGCTGGCGATATTGCCAAATATGCAATTATAAAATCATTAATGCCAAATGCAGAAGTTAAACAATTAAAAGATGGGAAATTGACTTATGATTATGAAAAATTGAAAGAAGAAGGAACATTAGAAAATATTGGAATATATGGCGATAGTCCAGAAGATGAAGCAAATCAAATTGCAAATAAGATAAAAAATGGTGTTGCTGATTTTACAATAAGTGATGTTTCTAAAGTCGCTCGTTCAATTCATAAACGTTTTGAAGGTACAAATGCGATGAGTTTCAGATTTGCAGAAGCTATGATTGATAAATCAGGTTTAGGCTTAGATCACCGTATTGATGCTGCAAAAGATGTTGCAGATATGGATGCAATCAGAAATAAACAAGATAAATCTGATAATCAATTTGCAGAAGTAATTAATATTTGGAGCCCAGCAATTAAAGCAGTTAAAGAAGAAAACCCTAACTCATATGTTGTAGCAGAATTTACTGATTTATATAATACGATGAAAGCAACTTATGGGTCAGATGATAATGTGAAGGCTCAAAATAGTCCTGCATCTCATGCTAGATTTAAAGACGCTCAAAATATAGCAAGAACAATCATTTTAGAAACAGGCATGAATTCAGAAGCTAACTATGAACATTTCTTTACAGCAGGACTTAATACATTTGGTAAAGATTTTGTAAATAAAAATGCTATAGATTCATTAAATAATAATTCAACAGAAGAACAAAGGGTTGGTTTATTAGCTGGTGCGTTAGATAAATTTGCAGATATGCCATTAGATTATACAAGAAATGCTTATACATTCGGTGGAAATCATGACAAACCAAGAATGACAGAATGTTATGGTTTAGATATGGCGTTATTCCATTCTGATTTAACAGATAAATCAAAATATGAAAATCGTAAAACAGCATATAAAATTATGAATGATTTATTATTTGAAAGTGATTTAGATATCCCAAATCCAGAATATCATAACAAAACTGGTAAAGATATTATTGAAAACTCAGATGATTACTTTAATAATGTTAGCCCAATGGCAATTGCTAAAGGTGATTGGTTAAGATCAAGTTTTGGTATTGCAAATAATATTATTAAAGAAAGACGTCTTAAAGGTGTTACTGATAAAAATCAAAGACGAGAAATAGAAAATGATTCTAACAAAATATATTCAGCATTTTCTCAATCTGTTAAAGATGTTGTAAATGGTAATTTTTATTTGAATGGTGAAAACACTAATAAAGATAAAGAAACTCCTGATTCATATAAAAAACAACTTGAAAAAGATGGTTTTGGCTCAAAAGATATCAAAACTGCTTATGGAATAATTATGCAACAAGCAGTTAAAAAGTATGATATGCAAAATACATACTTAAATTCTGCATCAGGAAGGAAAGAATATGATGATTTAGTAGAAAAAATAGCACTTGGTGTTCCATCAGCAAAAGTTAGAATGTATAATCAAATGATTGGTGCAATTCCAGGAAATCCAACTGTTTATGCTGGTGATGATTTTGCAATGACTGGTTATGAAGAAAAAAATCATAACGTATATCTTCAAAACAGAAATGTCATTCCTTGGGATGAAGTAGAAGAAGGTAGTTCTAATTATAAAAAACACATTGCAGATCATAAAAAAGCAATAGATGGAATTATCGGAACAAGAAGAAGTGATATAGATAACAAACTTGGTGCTTTGAATAATGGTACAATGCACAAATTAGAAGATTTGTATGGTAGTAGTGCCGATCCTGATAAACCAGGCAGTAACTTAAAATGTCCAGCAATTATGTCACAATCTTCTGATGGATCAATGGTTGTATCAGTATTTAATTTTAACGGTATATTATTAGAAAATCCATTAAAAGGAGTTAATGTAAATGAAGATAATTTGGATAAGTTATTGAATCCAAAATCAACACCAGTAGAATTAGATAAAATCATGTTAAGAGGCTCAAAATCAGGTGAAAAAATAGAAATTCCTGACGGTCTAAGATTCAGAAATATTGATTCAAGTGACCCTTCATATTATGAATCATCTCATGATGGTAATGGAGATTGTTGTTTACAAAGAGTTTTTGAAGAAAATGGACATAAACGTTATGAATCTGTTTATGTTTCACCACAAACTGCTCCAGAAGGTGTTTTAAGATTGTATTACCAACCTGATTCAGTAAGGGCTGAAATTGATAGAAAACATGAATTGGAGAAAAAATATACAAAACCAATAAAACAAGAAGAAAATAATGAAAATAATGTTCATTTTAAAGGGATAAAAACTCGTCAATATTATAATCCTCAATATAATATTATGGTTTCAAATCCTTATTCAAATCCAAAACAAGAAAAGCTAGGTAATAATCTTTCACTTGTTTCTTCTATAAAATAAATAATTATAAAAAAGCATTTTATGAAAAATAAAATGCTTTTTTATTGAAATCAATGTTTCCTTGTCGTAAAATAATGGTGTAGATTTAACACTAAAAGAATTATAGATAGGTATTATATGAAAAGAGATAATATTAGAAATATTGCAATAATTGCGCACGTAGACCATGGTAAAACAACAATGGTAGATTGTATGTTAAAACAAGCCGGAGTTTTTCGTGATAACCAACAAGTTCAAGAAAGAGTTTTAGATAGTAACGATTTGGAAAAAGAAAGAGGAATAACAATTCTTTCTAAAAACATTTCAATCAATTATAAAGGTTGCAAAATTAATGTAGTAGATACCCCAGGTCACGCAGATTTTGGAGGTGAAGTTGAACGTGTATTAGGTATGGTTGATGGAGCATTATTAATTGTAGATGCTGCAGAAGGTCCAATGCCTCAAACAAGATTTGTTCTTTCTAAAGCGTTAGAATTAGGCATAAAAATTATTGTAGTTCTAAATAAAATCGATAAGCCTGCAGCAGATCCTGATATGGCATTAGATAAAGTATTTGACTTATTTACAGAATTAACAGATAGAGAAGATTTAATTGATTTCCCATATTTATATGCAAGTAGCTTAAATGGTTTTGCAATAAAAGAATTAGAAGATGAAAAAAAAGATATGATTCCTTTATTGGATGCAATTTTAGAAAATATTGCACCACCAGAAGGTGATGTTAATAAACCATTGCAATTTCAAGCAACTACATTAGATTATAATGAATATGTTGGAAGAATTGTAGCAGGCAGAATTGTAAATGGTAAGATTTCATCACAGGAACAAGTAACATTATGCAAAGCTGATGGAACTGAAGAAAGAGGTAAAATCGTAAAACTTTATGAATTTAAAGATTTAGGAAGAGAAGAAACAGATTATGCCGAAGCTGGTGATATTGTCGCAATAGCAGGTTTTCCAGATATTCAAATAGGCGAAACTATATGTGAGTTAAATAATCCTATGCCTTTACCTTTAATTAAAGTTGATGAACCAACATTGCAAATGAATTTTTCAGTAAATGATAGTCCATTAGCAGGAACTGAAGGTAAATTTGTAACAAGTAGACAATTAAGAAAAAGATTATATAATGAATTAGAAAAAAATGTAAGTTTACGTGTTGAAGATACCGATTCAACAGATGTATTCAAAGTAAGTGGACGTGGAGAACTTCATTTAGGTATTTTAATTGAAACAATGCGTCGAGAAGGATATGAATTTCAAATTTCAAAACCTGAAGTTATCATAAAAGAAATTAATGGTGAACAGTGTGAACCATATGAAAACTTAATTGTTGATGTTCCTGATGAAGCATCTGGAAGTTGTATTGATAGATTGTCAAATAGAAAAGCAACAATGCTTGAAATGAAATCATCTAATGGTCGAACAAAATTAAGATTTTCTATTCCAGCAAGAGGTTTAATTGGATTTAGAAATGAATTTATGCGAATGACAAGAGGTGAAGGTATTATGTGTCACACTTTTGATGCCTATAAACCTTATGCTGGGGATATTCCAAAACAAAGAAGTGGGTCTATATTAGCTCATGAAACAGGAGAAGCTATTCCATACGCATTATCTCAATATGAAGATAGAGGGGTATTCTTTATAACACCAAAAACAAAAGTTTATAGAGGCATGATAATTGGAGAAGGAAATAAAGCTCAAGATATTGCTGTTAATATTTGTAAAACTAAAAAACTTACAAATATGAGAAGTGCAACAGCAGATGTTATGGTTACATTACAAGCTCCTAAAATATTATCATTAGAAGATTGTATGGAATATATTGCAGAGGACGAACTTGTGGAAATTACTCCTGAAAATATAAGAATGAGAAAAGTTGATTTAGTAAAATTTAGAAGTATATAAAATTTTACTTATATAAAAAAAATACCTGCTTACATAAGCAGGTATTTTTTTTAAATTTAATTTTTATTTTACGTAAAACTCAGCATCAACAGATGCATTTAATTGGACTTTCCCTGATTCAATAGGTGTAGCAGTAGTTGTGCTTGTATTTGCAGAAGAAGCTGCTTTATATAATCTTACCCCATTTGCATTTTGTTGATAAATATTAATTCTAATAGATTTGATACCAACAACCTTTTGTTTTAATGATAATGCTGCTTTGTCAGCTAAATATTTTGCCTTTTGTATTGCTTCATTTGATAACTCTTCGGCATATTGGTCTTGATTTTCTAAAGTAAAAGTTACTCCACTTACATTTGAAACATTATTTTTTATTGCTGCATCAATTAATGCTGAAACTTTATCAACAGAAGCTGTTTTTACAACAATTGAATTTATAGCTGTATAATTTTTTATTGATGTTTCATCTGTATTTTTATTTGTTTTATAGTTTGGTCTCAAATTAAAATTTTTAGTTTGAATGTTAGCATTTTTATCTTCTTTTAAAGTTTCTTTAAGTGCAGCAACAACTTTTGATGTTATTTGGTTATTCCTTTCTGAAGCTCTTTTGGAATCTACATCAGTTGTTTCAACAGAAAAAGTTATATTTGCTGTATTTGGAACTATTTCTTTTGATTCAGTCGCATTAACAGAAATATATCCCATATTTTTTACAGTTTCTGCATTTGTTGTTAAACAAGGCATTGCTAAAATTGCAAAGGCAAGTATCAATAAAAGTTTTTTCATAAATAATCTCCTAACTATTCTACTCAAGTATATTATCAACTGAATTTTATAAAAAATCAACTGATTTAAATACTAGGCAATTATTATTTATTTGGGGGATGTAAATTTTTATTACATTTCGTGAAATTGAGCTGAAAATAAGTTATAATAATAATGTAGATTCAATTAAAGGATTGTGTGTGTATATATCATCAGTGATGTTAGGATTTCCTGTTAAGAATCTTACTCCTATAAATAATAGGAGTGTAAGTCAACCAATACCCCATAAGCTAAAACAGGATACATTTGTAAAAAGTTCGCAGATAAATTTTGGTTCTGCGACATCTCAAAGTGCACCTTTAAAGCAACTAAGAAATATGATTGATCCATATAGTGGAATAACAATGCTATCATCTAATGAGTTGTCAATAGCTGAAAAAACACTTGATAAATGTAAAGATGCACAATCAGCTGTAAAAGTTCTTTCTAGATATACAAAAAATATGCTTCCAGTTGAAAAAGAAATGTTTGATATTTTTAAAAAATATTCAAAACAAGTTCCAAATGGAAGCTTTGTAGATTGTTTAAATAATCTACGACCTGAAGCTCATAAAAAATTGATGTTAGAAGAATTTGATATCTTAGATAAAGTTGATGATATGTCAAGAAATGCATCTCCGGATTTAGCATTGGCAGTAAGACATAAAACAACGAAATGTAGAGATGTCATTCTTACTGATAACCCTATGAAACCATTTAAAAGAAAAACATTAATTACATCATTAGATGAAATTACTCCTACCCCAAAAGAAAAAAAACTTTTTGAAAAACTTAAAGAACAAGTTGAATATTTACCAACATCAGGAACAAGTAAAAATGCATTTATTGTCAAATATACTGATACAGTAAAGCCAAGAACACATGAAGAAATTGCAAAAAGGTTATTAAGACCAGCTTTACAGTCAGCTGAACATATACATCCAGACTCTTTAGGTGGGGCTAATGCTTTAGGTAATTTTATTTTAACTTCAGCAGGCAGAAATTCTGAAAGAGGGAATATGTCATTAACAAAATTTATTCAAAAATACCCTGATATCCCTACATATATGCAAACTCATGCAGAACAAATAATAGATAATATTCATAATGGTAAATTGGAAGGATATGAAGATTATCCTTATAAATTAAAAAAATCACTATTTAAAGAATCAGATGGAATTATAAATATCGATTTATCTTCATATAAGTATTCAGAAGAAGAAGCTCAAAAAATGGTTGGAAATTTATAATATTGATTATTAATAAATGTAACAAAATAAACAATAAAATTAAAGATTAATAAAAAAGATGCCGTAAATCAAAATATAAGAAATTAGGAAAAGG
>CALUWB010000057.1 GCA_944324375.1 Candidatus Gastranaerophilales bacterium
AAGAATGAGTTAGCAAATGCCATACCTGCAATTGTTGCTGCATAGTGCATTTTTTCTCTTGCGATAGGATCGTTAGCTCCTTCATTGTAGCTTCTTTCTAAGTATCTGAAGATTAATTTTGTTGCTTCTAAAGCATTTGAATTTGTAAAGTTTGTAGCCATACAAGATACATATGCTTCAATAGCGTGAACTAATGCATCGATACCAGATGCTGCTGTTAAACCTTTTGGCATTCCATCAACGAAGTTAGGGTCAATGATTGCCATATTTGGTGTTAATGCGTAATCTGCAATCGCATATTTAACGTGAGTTTCATCATCTGTAATAATAGCGAATGGAGTTACTTCAGAACCTGTTCCTGATGTTGTTGGGATTGCAACCATTGTTGCTTTTTTACCTAATTCAGGAATTGAACAAATTCTCTTTCTGATATCCATAAATCTCATAGAGATATCTTCGAAGTTTGTATCAGGTTGTTCATACATTAACCACATAATCTTAGCTGCGTCCATTGGTGAACCACCACCTAATGAAATGAATACATCAGGTTCAAATGTTTTAACCATTGCCATAGCTTGATTAATTGTTGATAATGTTGGATCTGGTTTAACATCAAAGAAGATTTGATATTCAATACCAACTTCATCTAATACATTGATGATTGCATTAACAGCTCCAGAATCAAATAAGAATCTGTCTGTTACGATAAATGCACGTTTTTTGCCTTGAAGTTCACGAAGAGCTAAGTCAACAGCACCTCTCTTGAAGTAAACTTTAGAAGGAACTTTGAACCATAACATATTTTCTCTCCTTTCAGCAACGGTTTTGTAGTTCAATAAGTTTTCAACACCGATGTTACCTGATATTGCGTTTTTACCCCAAGAACCGCAACCTAATGAAAGTGATGGTTCTAATTTGAAGTTGTATAAATCACCGATACCACCTTGAGCTGATGGTGAGTTGATTAATACTCTACAAGTTGGCATTTTTTCTGCGTATCTGTCAATTCTTTCTTGACGACGTGCATCTGTATATAAATCTGCTGAGTGACCAGCTCCACCTTTTGAAATAAGTTCGTATGCTTGTTCTGCAGCATCTTCAAAATCTTTTGCTCTATACATTGTTAAGATTGGTGATAATTTTTCTCTTGAGAATGGGTCTTCCCAATCTACTTTTGGTCTTTCTGCTAATAAGATTTTTGCATCTTCTGGGATTTCAAATCCTGATAATTCAGCGATTTTGTGTGCACTTTGACCAACGATTGCTGGGTGTGCTGTTCCACGTTTTGGATCGATGAATGGAAGATCTATCATTTTCTTTTCTTCATCAGCACTTAATAAGTATGCACCTCTGTATAAGAATTCTTTTTTAACTTCTTCATATACTTTATCAACTACTACTACTGATTGTTCTGATGCACAAATCATACCGTTATCAAATGTTTTTGACATAAGGATTGATGAAACTGCCATTTTGATATCTGCTGTTTCATCGATTACAGCTGCTGCGTTACCAGGACCTACACCTAATGCTGGGTTTCCTGATGAATATGCTGCTTTTACCATGCCTGGACCACCTGTTGCTAAAATACAAGCGATTGATTCGTGTTTCATTAATTGGTTTGATAATTCAATTGATGGTACATCAATCCATCCAATAATATCTTCTGGAGCGCCAGCTTTAACTGCTGCTTCTAAAACAACTTTTGCTGCTGCAATTGTACATTTTGTTGCTCTTGGGTGTGGTGAGAAGATAATTGCGTTTCTTGTTTTTAACGCGATTAATGCTTTGAATATTGCAGTTGATGTTGGGTTTGTTGTTGGTACAATACCTGCAACAATACCTAAAGGTTCTGCAACAACTTTGATACCATTGATTTTATCTTCTTTTATAATTCCACAAGTTTTTGCATTTTTATGTTTGTTGTAAATGTATTCTGATGCAAAGTGGTTCTTGATAATTTTATCTTCTAAAACACCCATTCCTGTTTCTTCTATAGCCATTCTAGCTAATGGAATACGTGCTTTATCAGCTGCTGTTGCTGCTGCTTTAAAGATTTCGTTTACTTTTTCTTGTGAATAAGTTGAAAATATTTTTTGTGCCTTTTTAACTTTTTGAATTAAAATTTCTAAAGATTCTGGGCTTTCAACCAAAGTACTTGCTGCCAAGTCTTTTTCTAACTTTTCAACTTTTGAACTTTTAGTTTTTGGCATGTTTTAATCTCCTTTTTTACCATTTTCTATAAAAGTATGAACATAATTTTTATTTAAAATTGATTTTGTATATTGTGATTTTTACACTTATTTATTATCGTACATCTAAAAACTTCAATGTCAAACAATATTAACGTATTTATAGAAAACTTAATATTTTCTTTATAAAAAAATAATATTTTTAATTTCTAATATATTGTTATAAAAATCACAATATCTAGCAAAAAATATTTTTATTGGTTTTATTTAATATATCTGTACTTTATATAAAGGAGACTTAGTTTATGTTAAAAGTAGCAACCCAACAATTTAATACCGTTCAAAAACTTAAAAATTTGACAACTAAGAAGGGAAAAGTTGCAAATAGTTTTGCTCAAGGTTTAAAAGATGAAGGATATAATCATATTTATCAACGTCCTTGGATAAGAGATAGTATTGTTGTTTCAGGTAAAAATGCTAATGGTGATACAAAAACTTTTATTCTCTCATATGGTGGTTACAAAGTAAAAACTAATAATATAAAACCGGTTACTTCTCATACTTCAGTAAGAGAAATTGATAAAGCATATATGAATGAATTTGGACGAGAAATTTCAGGAGCAAAAAAAATTCAGCGTCTTATAAATAATAAAATATTTGATACTAATATTGAAAAACGAGGTTGGGGCATAAAAGGTTAGTCTCCACATCTATGTGGCTTGTATATCTTTTTCCCTTCAGAAACATATTCCGTCAAGATTTTTTTTCCATAATCTTGTTCTATGCCACCATATACATTAATTCCTCTTTTTTTGAATTGTGTTATCCAATCAGGTTTGAAGCCTTCATCAAAGCCTGTTATTGATTCAACATCTTTGGAATATACACTAAAATAAACATTTTTTATGCCTGACCACATAATTCCACCTGCGCACATTATGCATGGTTCTGCAGTTACATATATGCTAAGATTATATGGTGATAAATCATATGTTTTTAATTTTTTTTGAGCAAGTCTAATTGCGTTCATTTCTGCATGGTTGGTACAATCACAACCCGGTATAACACTATTTTGTGCTTTAGCTATTAGGTTTCCTTTGTCATCATATATTGCTGCTAAAAATGGTCCATAATTATTGTTAAATTGTTTTGGGGTTTCTTTTTGTAATTGATATAAGATTTTTTTTGCGTGCTCATATTGTGACTTTGTCATTTGCGAATTTGATTTGATATTTAAACTTTCCAAATCAATATAATCTTCTTTTGCAAATGAACTTAATCCAATTATTAAGCATAAAAAAAGTGTCAAAATTTTTGATTTTTTATAGCCCATTTTGTTTTCTTTCCAATAACATTTTTATAATATCTTTTTTATATTCAAATTCAGATTTTTTTTCTTTGAACATTCCTTCTTTCCCACCTTTTAGGTAAGATTGAATGTGTCCTGCAAGTTTTGCTTTATCTATATTTTTTGCAAATTCTTCTATAATATTGTTATTTTCTTCGTTGTCTTGCATATTGAACTCCTTGAACATATTTATTATAGTAATTATATGCTTTTTTTTCAACAAGTTAATTTAAATCATATTGATGAATTAGCTGCTTTAGCTGATTGTATTTGGCATGAATATTGGAAAAATAAACTTTCTGATGACCAAATAGAATATATGTTGAAAATTTTCAATCTAAACCAGCTATAATCAAACAAATTTTTAATGAAAATTATCAATATTATTTTATTAATCACAATTCTAAAAATATTGGATATTTTGGTATTGTAAATAAGGATGAATATTTATTTTTATCAAAATTGTATATATCAAAAGACTATCGAGCAAAAGGTTTTGGAAGAAAAACTTTTGAAAAAATTAAACAAATTGCTAGATTTTATAAAAAACATTCTATCCGTTTAACAGTTAATAAATATAATATCAATACAATAAAAGCCTATGAAAAATGGAATTTTCATCAAGTAGATACTGTTGTTACTGATATTGGTAATGGCTTTGTTATGGATGATTATATTATGGAATATCGTTTTGAATATGAATAGTTCTTTGAGGGAATGGAATTTCTATTCCTAATTCATCAAACTTTTCTTTAATTTTTAGATTGAAGGCTCTGCCTACTTCCCATTGTTTTATAGGTGTTGTTTTAAATCTTGCTCTTATAATGATTGCAGAATCATCAAATTTTTCAAGTCCTAAAATTTCTAATGGTGCTAGTATGTATTCTTTTTCAGGAGATTGTTCTCGAAAATTCTCGCCAAGTTCTTTTAGTACCGAAATTACATAATCAATATTTTCTTTATAAGCGACACCTATATCAAATACATAATAAGAAAATTCTCTTGTATAATTTATAACGGTATCAATCATTCCATTTCTAATGTAGTGAACTCTTCCTTGTAAGTCTCTTAATTTTACCATTTTTATATCTGCTTTTTCAACGACTCCAGAGTGCCCTGATATTTCTACATAGTCTCCTACTCTTATTTGTCCTTCTAATAGAAGAGAAAAACCTGTTATAATATCTTCAAAAAATCTTTTTGCTCCAAAACCTACAGCTACTCCTAAAACTCCGGCTGCTGTTAAAATTGGTCTTATGTCTATTCCTAAATTATTAAGAATAAACATTATTGCAAACATTACTATGATAGTATCTGCTATGGATTTAAAAATTGATTTTAAGGTAAATAGTTGCTTTTTTAATTCAAAATCGTCTTTGTATTTTGTTACTTTAGTAATAAATTTATCAATAAGAAAATTTGATATTTTTATTGTTGCATAGAAAAAAACGATATGTGCTATTGTTAATATCCATTTTTCGTTTAATATATTCATTAAATTCATCATAATACCTCTTTTATAAGTTAAATAACTGTAATATAAATCCAACAATAATACTCACTAATAATACAATAGATATTATTATACTAGTATCTTTATAATTTTCTTTTTGTCTAAATAATACCAAAAAGCCAAGTCCAGCATTTGATAATAGACCTGATATTACTGCAGAAAAGTTTAATGTTCCATTAATTAGCATCATTGTAAGTCCTACTGATATTGCACAGTTTGGAATAAGACCAATAATTCCTGTGAAGATAGGCGCTATGTATTTTAAATTATGAAAAATACTATGAATTAAAGAATATTTTAGAATAATATTAATGGAAAAGTTTAGTAAAATTGTTATTAGAAGTATAAATCCAAATATATTAAATGTATGTTTTATTGGGTGTATTACTAATTCTTTAGGATGTCTTTGATCTATTGAATGATGGCAACAGCCTGAGTGTTGTTCAATAGTTTCTTTTATTTGTATATATTTTTTCTCTTTAAATATAAAATCAATTAAATATCCAGATGAAATTGCAACAAATAATTTAATAGATATTATTGGGATGATATAGTGTATTTTGTTTGGTTGTGATAACAATATAGGAATTGCTTCGTCTGATGTTGCAAGGTATATTGCAATAAGTGTTCCTTTAGTTATATATTTTCTTAAATATAGCGATGTTGAAATAATTGAAAATCCACACTGTGGAATAATTGCTAATGAAGCTCCAAATAATGTTGCTGTTTTTTCTGACTTTTTTATAAGATTATTTATTTTATCGGTGTAAAAATATTCTATAATTTCAATAATTAAGAATACTAAAAATAATAAAGGGACAGTATGAAAACTATCTATAATCGCATCGTTCAACCAATCTGGAAAATTAAAAGAATTGATTAAATTATCAAAATTCTGAAATAAATGTTCGTTAATATTATTAAATGAATTTAATAGTTTTATTAGCATACATTTATATTATTATAAATGTATAAAAAAAGACAGGTATTAACCTGTCTTTTATAATCCAAATGTTGTTTTGAAGAAGTTTAATATAGGGTGCTGTTCTGCCCATATTTCATCATTTAGTCTTTCGGCTTGCTTTTTAGTTCTATCTGATGAAACTTCTACATATGATGCTTCGCCATCTCCAGTCAATCTTGTTTGGTAAACACCACTTCTAGGATTTGCACCTGTATCCCATTGACCGTCTCTGTAAGATGTACGTTTGTTACCACCTAATGCATTTTGACGCATATTAACATGTAAAGAACTATTATATCCACCATTTTCTGTCATTGCTGCATTAATATCTGCATCAGTTAATACAAAAGTACCTTTTTTAGCATTACTTCCTTGTTCTTGGTATGCCATTGACATACCTTCTAATGCTGCCATTTGTTCTTTGGTTGTTTGTATAATATCTATTTTATCGCCTTTTTCATTATATACATTTCCATCAGAGTCAATCCGATATTTCCCATTTTCTGTTGTGTCTGTACCACTGAAATCTATTTTTATTCCAGGTTGTATATACATTTCTCTTGTTACTTGTTTTTGACCATCATTATAGCTAAATTTTACAGATGTAGTTCCTTTTGGTCCTTGTACCATATAATATCTCCTTATTGCCTCGTATATTTAAAAAGTATATACAATCAAAAATATTGCTTTTTTATTGGCTAAAAGTTTACATTACTTAATAATATGCTTTAGAAACTATCCCCTTTAGCTATTTTAACCTCATCAAAGCAATCAGTTAAAATTTTCTTTGCATCTTTTTCTCCGTTATTTATTTTGTGATTGATTGCAAAGCTTGATACTAGCCATTCATTTTTATCTGCGTTATATAAGATGTGGGTTTTATCTTCCTTTGTTCCTTTAATTATAGTTGTAGGTATTTTTTTATTTTTTAACATTTTTTGTAATTTTTTAAATAAAACATCAGAATCTTTAAATATTTTTTGTGAACCAATAAGAAATCCTTTTAGCTTACCTTTTCCTTCTTCTACAAAGCTCATAATATGTTTTTCGATTTCTTCAAAATTGAAATTTTGAGGTTGAGTTGGACAGATATGGAATAAAACTACACTTTTACCCGTTTCATCAACAATTCCACCTGCAGTACAATCAAGAATATCTGTTGTATATGCTTTAGCAGCTTTAATAGTTTCTTTAGCTGTCCAAGGATATTCTACTGATGCTATTTTATAAATATCAGCAGTAGCTTCTGTAAACTCCTTCATTGTTGTTGGTCTTATTCTAGCTTTAAATGATACATTATCCATATATCATTTAAATTCCCTAAAAATAAGAATTGCTTGTATGCTAGAATTTATTTACAAATATTAATACCTTAAAGGTATTTTAGACCAACTAACATCAACTTTATCGTATCCGAAATTTAATAACATTCTATTTGTGCTTGTGTAGAATATACTTTCGTTCATTGTAGGACCTATATTAATTGATTTTAAAGCCCTTTTAGGAAATTTATATTCGATATATGGAACAAATAAACCATTTTTTTCAATAATTTTTGTAGGTTCTGGTAATTCTCCAAACTGAGTATGGTTAACAATAACTATTCTGTATTCTTCTTCATCTTGAAACTCATTCTTTTTAAAGAATACGCTTACTAAGCTCAAAATATCAATTAATTCAAACGTTATGTTCTCAAGTCTTAATTTTTTAGCTAATTTTTTGTATTTTAAAGCCGATAATGCTCTTTCATATTTTTTATTCCAATGGTTAAGAATAGCTCTAATTATTGATTTTTGTTTCTTTTCATCATAGATAATGCATCCACAAATTGCGTTATATTGCTTTTTGTAGATATCACACATTAAATCGTTGATGTCAAAACCAAGGTTGTATCCTGTATATGTTTTTTCTTTAGAATAATTGTTCCAAAGAATTAAATTATCTTTTTCAGTTGAAAAAGATATTGTGTAATATTCTTGTTGATATAATTCATTATCTCCATCAACTATATGTTTGTATTTTTTTGTGAAATAATCAATGACTTTGCTATATAGTTCATTATTTAATTGAGGATTTTCGTTTATTAAATCTACAATAAGTCTATAAGTGTATGAAACTTCGGCTTTATCGTTAAGATA
The DNA here is from genome assembly GCA_944324375.1 of Candidatus Gastranaerophilales bacterium. Lineage (GTDB taxonomy): Bacteria > Cyanobacteriota > Vampirovibrionia > Gastranaerophilales > Gastranaerophilaceae > UMGS1585. The sequence goes on from CALUWB010000057.1 coordinate 8,156, forward strand.
AAGCACATTAGATAATCTCAAAGTTTTGTTTGAGATTATATTCAAAAGCTTTTCCGGTTTGGTATAGTGATATATCTGGTCAGAACAATCGTTATCCAGAAACCGTTTTATCTTGGGGATTTTTTTCAAAAAAGTTGCATAATAAGACATTACATTATTATTATATTATTTTTTTCTAACTATTCAAGAGGGGGGTAAATATAAGGGAGGGGTAAAGGGGTAAAGGGGTAAAGGGGTAAATTTAGGGGTTGAATTCTGTCTACTCGTTAGAATTATAATTTGTTAAATAAATTAGTATTGCAGGGAGGTGATACATCTGTTATCATTATAGTGTACAGGATAGAGAATTGATGTTATGTCCTCAAAAGATTTAAAACATATTACTCCACAAAATTATTTGCATTATTATTATGATATCCCTTATGAGGGCAAAACATCTGCTGGCAAACCTCTTAGAAAGCTAAGGAATATCACTTGTCCATATCGTGGGATAGAAATTATTCCTAGTGAAAAAATAAAAGAGTTTGAAAAAAATCTTGCACTTTGCAAAAATGCAGAAGATGCAGTTTTTTTACTTTCTAAATATCAGAAAAATATGCTTCCTGTTGAAAAAGCTATGTTTGCGATATTTAAAGATTTTGCATCAATTAATCCTGATGATAATCTTCAAAATTGTTTAAAAATGCTTAAAACAAATTGTCTTATAAAACTAAAGCTTGAAGAAATGGAAGTTTTAGATGATGTTGATATGCTGACAAAAAGATTATCTCCTTATTCTGCACTTGAAATTAGAGCTAAAAGTACAGCATGTCGTCAAATAATTCTAAGTAAATCAACAATTGATACATTTAAACGAAAAACATATCTTGAATCGTTAGAAAAATTTATTCCTAAAGAAAATGAAAGAGAAATTTTCAATACAATAAAGAATAAAGCATTATTTCTTCCGACATCAGAAAGTAGTAAAAACGCATTTGTTGTAAAGTATTCAAAACGAACTCATACTGAAATTATAAGGCGTATATTTATAGCATCAACAGGTTCTATAGAACATATTGTTCCTGCCTCAAACGGTGGATTGAATACTATTGGGAATTTTCTTTTAACATCAGCAAGTGGGAATCGTTATCGAGAAAATATGCCTTTATGTGAATATATAAAAAGACATCCTAAAATCCCTCAATATATGCAAATGTATATAGATGATGTAATACGCGAAATACATAAGGGGAATATGCAAGGAAATGAAACTTATCCTTATAAAGTTAAGAAAAAGCTTTTTGAAGAATCAGAAGGAAGAATAATGATAAGTCTATCTGCTTATAATTATTCAGAAGATGAGGCCGCTAGAGCCGTTGAAGAATATGAACATCGTTGGGAGAGTTAGTGGTAAATTAGTGTCTTATTTTTTATCTAAAACTTTTATAATGTGCCATCCAAATTGAGTTTGAATAGGTTCTGATACTTCTCCTATAGCCATATCAAAGCTAGGCTTTTCAAATTCTGGAACCATTTGACCTCTGCCAAAGTAGCCTAAATCTCCTCCATTTTTGCCTGATGGACAAAGAGAATATTCTTTTGCTAATTCTTCAAAACTTTCACCATCTGCGATTCGTTTTTCAAGATGTTGTGCTTCTGCTTGTGTTTTTACTAAGATATGCTCTGCTCTAACTTGAGTATATTCGTAAGCTAAAGATAAATTAGTTGTTGCAAAAAATGTTGTAAATAAAACTGCGCAAATTGTTAGAATTTTTTTCATAATCACTCTCCATATTTGTATAAAAATATTTTATATGAAACTAAAAAATTTTCTATAGTAAGGTATATAATTTTTTGAAATTCCTTTGTTTTTATTATAGTTTTCAATCTTTCTTTCAGGAGTTTGTTTATATAGGTTTATAAAGATAATCTCTGGAGGGTTACAAAATCTAAACTTACTAAGAGTTGCAATACCTCCAGATACATACAAATGTTTATTGTTTTCTACAATATATCCTTTTCTATATCTTTGGTGATATTTTGAAGGAACAAATGGAGAGCCCAGATATGGAATATAAATTTCACCTCCATGAGTATGTCCACTAAGGGTTAAACTTGTATTTTGTGGTATTTGAGGAAATATATCAGGATTATGTGATAATACAATTGTTGGCTGACTAATATTACCAATAATAACTCTAGGATTTAATGAAAAATGCCATAAATCTTTTAAACCAACAATTTTAATTCCACAAGAAAGATATTCACTTTCATTTTCTAATAGTTTAATATTTGAGTTTTTAAGAATTCTGTTTACGATATATGGAGGTTCATAATCGTGGTTTCCTAATATTGCAAAAACACCATATTTTGCTTTTAATTTTTTTAATGAATTTGAAATATCTTGTTCAGAAATTTTAGAATATTCAATGTATTTGGCATCAAAATCGCCTAATAAAACAATTAAATCAGGTCTTTCGTTGTTTATTCGTTCTATTATTTTATCTATTTTATTACAATCAATGTTGCCAGTACCTATATGTAAGTCAGATATGACTGCAATTTTAAAACCATCTATATTTTTATCCCAATTTTGAGTATAAATATTTTGATTTTTATATATTAGTAAATTGGGTTCAATAAATCCAGAATAAACAAATAATAAGATTGCAAAAAATAATATAAGAATATTTTTCATTTTTTTATATTAGCATAAATTATTATAATATTAATAATAAAACTTTATGAAAATAATATTATAATTAGAATTATAAAAAATAAGAATTTTACTATTGAATAAATTTTTTATTCTATTTAAAATTAATTTGTGTATTGGTTAATGAGGAATATTATGAAATCAATTTTGAATGGTAATTTTTCAACAATTAAATATAAATTAAGCGATAAAACATTAAACAATATTTCAAAAACTACAAAATTATCAAAAGAAGAATTAACTAATTTGTCCTTGGATAAGCAAATAAAATTAATGCAACAGAGAGATACTATCAAGAAACCTAATCCTATAAGGACATTTCTCGCTGATAAATATATAAAATTAGGTCAAAAGTTAGGTTTTATTAAAAAAGATTATAATATATATACTCATGATTAACTCTAAAAATTAATTATATATTTTAATCCGGACATGTGTAATAATATATTATTTGGTTTTTATTTTTATTAACTCCTATTCCATAATGATATGGGAAATGATGACCTGCTAAATTCTCATGGTCTCTGTCATTGATTACATAGAATGTAAAATCATCTATTTTTATTCTTCCATTATCTGTAGTCATTGCATCAAAACAATGTTGATAATTATTCGGAAGTTCTATACTGATATATTTGTATTTTTTTAATTCTTTATTTATAACATTTTTATCAATTGTATATTTAATTAAAATTGCTTCACTTCCAAACCAACTATTTGTACTTTTGTATAATTCTACATCTTTAGCATTTTCAGGTATTCTTCTTGGAAAATGCGAAATTCTTTGTTTTTCTGAAATATCTTTTATAGCTTTTTCATAATATTTCGGATTATCAATAGGAGTATCACTGTCAAACATAGAAAATAGACACAATACAAAAAATCCAAAAATAATTTGAACACAGATAATTATAAAAGAATTTAATAAAAATGTAATAATTGTTGTAGTTTTAGGAAAATGTTTATATGATTTTATTGCAATCAATGAAATAATTATAATAGCAAATACAGGAATTAAAAAAAATAATCCGGATAATTTATCATAATCAAATCCTATAATACAAAATAAACAAGGTATTAGTCCAAGAATAAAAGAAATAATGACAGCCAAAGAAAGAAATTTATGTTCTTTTTTTAATATTATTAGAGTGTTTTTAATATAAGTTTTTAACATTTAATCCTCTTTAAAATTATTTAATTAAGATTTTTTAGCATATCAGTCCAAAAATATTCATCAAGTGTGTAACAAAGACCATTTTTTTTAAAATATTTTTCATCTTTTGCTTTATATTCAAGCTCTTTATTTATTTTTTTAGCGCAGCTTCTTTCATTCTTTTTTGGGCTTCTAATTTATCATTTAATCTATCATTATGAATGGTTTGGGATTCTTTTTCGTATTCAGCAACCATTTTTCTTAAATTTTTCTCTTTTTCATTAGCAAAAGAAAACTTTTCTTTTGAATTATCAAAATATTCTTCCATTCCTTTTTTGTTGCCAATGTTTTTATTAATATTTTGCTTTTTATTAGGTATGTTAATAGATTTACTGTTTGTAGAAGTTTGTTGTGTATTAATAAAAATATCTTGTTTTGGTGTTCGTTCTAATTTATTAATTATTTTCCTTGAATATTTATTTTGTCTCCCAATATTTTGTTTAATAGGATTTATAATATCATTTCTAATGATAGGTTTATAAGAAGATATTTCAGGATTAATAGCTTGAATAGGCACAATTCTAATTTTTGAAATAATATCTAAAAGATTATTAACCATAATACACTCCTTAAAATCGTTATAGTTGTTATGTAAATTATCTTATAAAAACATGTATAGGATAAAATTATAAACAATATTGTTACATTTTTATTTGAATTAAAAAACTGGGCTAACTTTGCCCAGTTTTTTTAATTTATCAATATAATAATTGTTATTCTGCATCAGGGAAGTTAAAGTTGTAGGTTGGGTGAAACCCAACAATCTTCTAAGTGTCCGATTGAACGCAATAAAAAAAAGAACCCCGAAAGGTTCTCTTTTTAAAAATGGTGCCGCAACTCACTCTGCCGAGTGAAACAACTAAGTGTTGTTTCACGAGAGGGAACCAAGGACTCGGAGCTTTGCTCCGTAGTGTCCGATTGAACGCAATAAAAAAAAGAACCCCGAAAGGTTCTCTTTTTAAAAATGGTGCCGCAACTCACTCTGCCGAGTGAAACAACTAAGTGTT
>CALUWB010000058.1 GCA_944324375.1 Candidatus Gastranaerophilales bacterium
GATTCAGTATTAGATTCCTTGAATGTAAGTATTCAAAACACAACATCATCATTATCAACAATACGAGATGCAGATATAGCAAAAGTATCAGCCGATTATATCCGAGCTCAAATATTACAGCAAGCTTCAGCATCATTATTAGCAACAGCAAATCAAGCTCCTTCAATTGCTCTTAATTTGATTTAATAATGAGTAAGAATTTATTTATATCCATAGATATTTACCCTTTTCTACCCGTAGACAAATTTTTTTTATGTTATAAAATTAATATGTAAGATTAAGAGGATTTAATAATTATGGATCAAATTGTAAAAGTAGTTTGGGATTTAAACGATAATTCTGAAAATCGTTACCAATTAGTATATGAAATTGCTGAATTAGCAAAAAAATTAGTTGATGAAAGCCAAATGAAAAAAAATCGTGAAGATTTTGGCTTTGAAGAATATACAGAACCATCATACAAAAAAGAAAATCCAGTTGAGCACGCTTTAATGGTAAAAGCAGCTGAAGCTGATGATGATAGATTAGTTGGTTAATAAAGTTTTATAAAATAGGGCAGTATTATTCTGCCCTATTTTAGTGTGTTTTGTGTTAAGGAGTGTAGTTATGCAAAAAACAGTAGATTTTATCAATAAGCAAATAAAAGATTTTAAACCTGAAATAGGTATTGTGCTTGGTTCTGGTTTAGGAGATTTAGCAGATGAGTTTTGTGAAATTACAATTCCTTATTCTAAAATTCCAGGATTTCCAACATCTACAGTTCAAGGACATAAAGGGCAATTGGTTTTTGCCACAATTAATGGAAAGAAGGTAATGATGATGCAAGGGCGTTTTCATTATTATGAAGGGCATCCAATGGATGTTGTTACTTTCCCTATTAAAGTAATGAAAAAAATTGGAATAAAAACTGTTATTTTAACAAATGCAGCAGGGGGCGTAAATGTTTATTTTAAACCATCTGATTTAATGTTAATAACAGATCATATTAATTTTATGGGTGATAATCCATTAATAGGTCCAAATGACGATACATTAGGAACTCGTTTCCCTGATATGAGTGAAGTTTATACTAAGGATTTACAAGAATTGGCAAAGGCTTGTGCTAAAAAATTAGGAATAGCTCTTCAAGAAGGAGTTTATATGGCTTTAACTGGGCCTACATACGAAACTCCAGCTGAAGTAAAAATGGTTAGATTATTAGGTGCTGATGCAGTTGGGATGTCTACTGTTCCTGAAGCAATTGTTGCAAGTTATTGTAAGATGAACGTATTAGGATTAAGTTGTATTTGTAACTCAGCAGCAGGAATTAGTACAGTTGGTTTATCTCATGAGGAAGTATTACAAGCTGCTAATGCTGCTAAATCAAAATTTAAAAATTTAGTATTAGAAGTAATTAAAGAAATATAAGGAATGGAGGTATTATGTTAAAAGGACCTTTTTTAGATAGAAATTGGATGGGGCAAAATCCAGATTATGAAGGTTCTGATATCGTAATGCTTGGGTTGCCTTTTGATGGTACCGTTTCATACCGTTCAGGATCTCGTTTTGCTCCTGAACAGATTAGGCTTGCTAGTTGGGGACTTGAAGAATATTCTCCTATTTTTGATAAACATTTAGAAGATTGTAATTTTCATGATGCAGGTGATTTAGAATTTCCATTAGGGAATACTAAAAAAACTTTAGAGGTTATAACTGAAAACGTTAGACAAATTTATAAAGACGGAAAAAGAGTTTTTGGGATAGGTGGAGAACATTTAGTTACGTATCCTGAAATTATAGCAGTGTCTGAGTTCTATGAGGATTTGGCAATTGTCCATTTTGATGCTCATACAGATTTAAGAAAAGAGTATATGGGCGAAGAACTTTCTCATTCTGCAGTTATTAGACTATCTACTAAATTTGTAAATCCTGATAATATCAAACAAATTGGTATTAGATCTGGAATGAAGGAAGAATTTGAGTTTATGAAAGAGCATAATACATTAGCAACTTCATATAAAGATTTAGATAAATTGAGAAATAAACCTATTTTTGTAACAGTTGATTTGGATGTTCTTGATACATCTATCATGCCTGGAACAGGAACACCTGAGGTTGGAGGACTTGAATTTAATGAATTAATAGGTTGGTTTAAATATCTAAAAGATTTCAACATTGTAGGAGCTGATGTTGTTGAACTTGCTCCTGATTATGATGCTTCTGGTGCATCAACTGCAGTTGCAACAAAAGTTATTAGAGAATTATTAATGATAATGTAATTTAATTTTTTTATAAATAATTTTGGGGATTTTACAATGCAGGGTTTAGAGGAAAGAGTAAAGAATTTAAGAGATGAAATTAATAAACATAATTATAATTATTATGTAATGGATAATCCTACAATTAGTGATTATGAATATGATGAATTGTTTTCAGAACTTAAACAAATAGAAACATCTCATCCTGAACTTATTACTCCTGATAGTCCAACCCATAGAGTAGGTTCTATAAGTGAAAAATTTGAAGAATATAAACATGAACATCGTTTATATAGTTTAGATAATACTTATAATGCTGAAGAACTTGAAAAATGGTACGAAAGAGTTTTAAAAGAATGTGGAAAAACTCCTGAGTTGGTATGCGAATTAAAAATAGATGGGTTAGCAATAGCCCTTTCATACAAAAAAGGTTTATTTACAACAGGTGTAACACGTGGGAATGGTATAGTTGGAGAAAATATTACACAAAACCTTAAAACAATTAAAGCAATTCCTTTAAAATTGTTTGAAGATGTTGATATAGATGTTCGTGGTGAAATCTATATGCCAAAATCCTCTTTTGAAAAACTTAATGAAGAAGCTCTCAATAATGGAGAAAAAGTTTTTGCGAATCCTAGAAACGCTGCTGCAGGATCTTTAAGGCAACTTGATAGTACAATTACAGCCAAGCGTGATTTATCTATGTTTACTTATACTGTAATCCTTCCTAAAGAGAATAATACAATTAAAACTCATTGGGATAGTATCCAATATATTAAAAAACTTGGGTTTAAAGTAAATCCAAATATTAAATTGGTAAAAGATATTCAAGGAGCAATTGAATTTTGTAAAGAATGGGATACAAAAAGATTTGATTTAGATTATGCTACAGATGGAGTTGTTATCAAAGTTAATGATTTTTCTTGTCAGAATGAATTAGGCTTCACTTCTCGCGCTCCTAAATGGGCTACAGCATTTAAGTTTCCACCTGAAGAAATATCAACAAAATTATTAGATATTGAATTAGGTGTAGGTAAAACAGGAGCAATAACTCCTGTTGCAATATTAGAACCGGTAAATTTAGCTGGTAGTGTTGTATCTCGTGCAAGTTTACATAATTTTGATGAAATTAAGCGTTTGGATGTAAGAATTGGAGATAAAGTTTTTATTAAAAAAGCTGCAGAGATTATTCCTAAAGTGGTAAAGGTTGTTGAATCTGAAGAACATGAAAAATTACCTGTTTATATTCAACCCGATAAATGTCCTGAATGTGATTCTCCTTTAGAAGAGAGAGAAGGTGAGGTTAATTTATATTGTTCTAATAAAAATTGTTCATCAGTAGCAAAAGCAAGATTGGAATATTGGGTTTCAAGAGAAGCTATGGATATTGATTCTATTGGTCCATCAGTTATTCAACAACTATATGATAAAAAAATGGTTTTAAATCCTGCTGATTTTTATAGGTTAAACATGCAAGATTTTATGCAATTAGATTTAGTAAAAGAAAAATCTGCATATAATATGTATACAGCAATCCAAAATAGTAAAAATAGACCATTAGCAAAATTTATTACAGCTCTTTCGATAAGGCATGTAGGAAAGGAAACGGCTGATTTATTAGTAAATGAATTGGCAAATCTTGATAATATAAGAAATGCAACAATTGAAAAATTAGCTAACATAGAAGGAATTGGAGATAAAATAGCTCAGAGTATATATGAGTTTTTCCATACGGAGTCAAATATAAAGTTAATTGATGAACTTCTTGAGTTGGGGGTTATGCCACAAGAAGGTGGAGTAAAAATATCTGACAAGTTAGCTGGCATGACATTTGTATTAACTGGAACTTTACAAAGCATGACAAGAGATGAAGCTAGTGATAAAATAAAAATGTATGGAGGGAAAACATCTTCCTCTGTATCTAAAAAAACATCATATGTTGTAGCAGGTGAAAATTCAGGTTCAAAATTTGACAAAGCAGTATCTTTAGGTGTTACAATATTAAATGAAGAAGAATTTATAAAAATGATAAGTGAATAAGGATTTATAATGAGAAAGAATTTAAAAGTAATTCAAATAAATGGTTTTAGAGGTATCTGTATGGCTCTAGCAATACTAACTTGTTTAATTGCAGGTTTTGTTGTGTTTCCGGGGCTAGTTTTAATGACAGGATGGAACTTTCTATCAACTAAAACAATGTTAATACCTCAATTAGGAATTATACAAGGCGTTTTATTATGGGGTATAGTTGTTGTTAGTTATATGATTCTAAAAAAACGCCATGTAATGGTATCATTCAAGGCACCAACAGAATTATCAGATGAAGAGTTGGACGAGGTCATGGAACGTATTAAGATTGATACAACAACTAAAATGATGTCAGAAATTATTGCAAAATCAAAAATGGATAAAAAGCCTACGATTATTAGTGCAGAAGAATTAGAAAAAGAAATTTCAAAAGATCTAGAAATTTCAAATAAAAATGTTGACAATTAATTATGTCCTTAATACAATAATATTGTTGCCGGTATAGCTCAACGGTAGAGCAACGGTTTTGTAAACCGTAGGTTGTAGGTTCGATTCCTATTACCGGCTTTTTTAACACTTTGACAACCCAAATACTTCATAAGCCCTTGTGGCTCAGGGGTAGAGCACTCCCTTGGTAAGGGAGAGGTCACGAGTTCAAATCTCGTCAAGGGCATTTTTGAACTCAGTGAGTGTTGAAAAATTGAAAACTAAATATGAGTAGGTGCCCGAGTAAGCCCGAAGGCTCGGATCCTGAAAAAATGATTAAGTATCATTTTTTGAAGTTAAGTTGGTAGTTAGTCCTGCCACTCGGAGCACATACACGACGAGTCAAACTATGTTTGACAGTAACAAATAAATTGAAAATTTAATATGGGTAGGTGCCCGAGTGGCTAAAGGGAGCAGACTGTAAATCTGCCGTCGCGAGACTACGGTGGTTCGAATCCACCCCTGCCCACCACTTTTAAAGAACTCCACAAGGGGTTCTTTTTTAATGCAGGGGTGTTTCTCTCCACCGTGGTGGTTCTCACTCCCTCCATTGTTTTTTAATGTCTTAATACCAATGACTTTTTTCTTCGCTTGGATTTACTTTTCTTTTAAAATAAATTCCGGATTTGATTTTGCAAATTTTTCGCAGGTTTTATCTGTTGGATTAAGTTTATCATAACGCTTGAAGAAAAATCTTTGTTTGAATTTACCCCAAAAAGTATTTTCATCTCTGAAACCATTCATAAATAACCCATCATATTTCGTTAAACCACTATGTACATAGTCAACAAACCCTCTCCAAGGATCTACAATCATTGCATGTTTATCAAATGATTTTGGATTATTTAGTCTTGCCTTTTTCCCTGCGTTTACTATTAGTAAAACATGATCTACAATATGTTCTTTTGTTTTCTTGCTTTTATCTGGTCTTGTTATTTTTTCTTTTATTCTTAATTTGCCAATTTTTATATCTTTATAACCATTTGCTAAGAATGCTGCTTGCATAATTTGCGCCATTTCTAGGCAGTTTCCGTTACGAGTTGTTTCTGTATCTTTAATAGTTTGTTTTATAACTTTTATTGGTGTTAATTCTCTTTTAGCTTTTCTTAAATCACAAAGTTTATAATATAGCCCAAGGCATTTTCTTTCATTATATGTATCTTTTTTTACAACATTATAGTAATGCACCTTGCTACTAGAAGTTGCAGGATAAAGATTCATTGCTTGTCGCATAATCTTATCTGCTTGTCTAATCTCAAGGTTTCTAGCTGTAAATTGAAGTTTATTCTTGTTATCTATATTCATATGTAATCTAATGCTTAAACAAAATATTATTTGCTATGAGTATAATGCCTAATTGGATTATTATTTATCTTCTTCTTATTTCTTATCATATTTTTATGAAAAAAATAATAATGGCCATTATTTTTTTTATTCTATGTATAAATTTATGCTATGCTGCTGATGACTTAAGCATAGATGATTTTATTTGTTCTTATTATGAGGAAGTTTTACAGCAGGTAGATTTGTTGATTGAAGAAGAAAATTATATTGAAGCTCACCAAGAAATTGAAAAACTCTATAATTCAAAATGTAGAACAAAGGAAGTTGCCGAAAGATATGTTCAAATTTTATATAAGGAAGACAAATTGCATGATGCATACAAAATAGCTTCTGACAATTTGTTATTAGATACACAATTAGGTCTACTTCTGCAGACCAAAATGCTTATTGGAACAAAAGATGTGACTATTGCAAGAAGTATTTACGATAATATTGTTATAAAAAATACCTATGACAAAATTATACAAATGGGTCTTTCGAATAATGTTATCTCTTCAAATTCGTATTTAGAAGCATTAAAAGAATTAGAAAATATACCATCGACTCCCGAATCTCAATATTTAAAAGCTAAAGCTTTTTACAATATGGAAATGTATGAAGATGCCGATAAAATTTTAAAAGAACTACCTCCTAATAATAATGTTGTAGAATTAAAGGAATTAATTAAGGAAAAACGAGCATATCAGATTAGTACAGGGTATGAAATTTATCTCCAGAAATTAAATGAAGAGTTCAAATTAGATGCTAATAAAGTTGCATTTAGTAATTCTTGTTATGTAAATAATATGCAAGTTTATTTAGACTATGTCTTATATTTATATAAGTCTGGGGTTTTAGCAGGTCAAGGAACTGAACCATTATATAATCTTACGAATGAAATTAGAATAGGAACACAAGGGAGATTACATAAAAAAGTTGCATTAAAGGGCGATATTGGCGCAAAGTTTTTTCAAGATTATGGAATAATGCTACTTACTGATTCTTGGATAAAATATTATGTAAACGATAATTTTAATGTAAAGTTAGGTTTTAGCAGAAATAATGCTGAGCAGACTTTTTTGTCTGCTGTTGGAGTAAAAATTGATAATATATTTACAGGACAAGTAGCTAATAATAACTTATATTTAGATACTAATACAAGATTACCTCATCAGTTTTATTTATATACAAAAGCCGGTATTGGATTAAAAGATGGGTATAATTTACCTAATAATGGCTACTGGGAAGGTATGCTTGGTTTTGGTAAGGTTTTGCGATTCGATTTAGAAAAACCATATTTGCAAAAAATATCTCTAGATTTTGTTTCATATAATTCAGGTTACCAAAGAAACTTAGAAAATATTTATAGTTCTCAAGGTTTATTGTATGGGGGGTATTTTTCTCCAAAGTTTTATTCTGATGATACTATAAATATAAGTTTATCTGGGAGATATAAAAAAACAAATTTATATTATGGGTACGGCGCATTTTCTGGTTGGCAGTTTGCAGATAGTCCAGATCAGTCTATATATATTTGGGGTGGCTCTGTATATCTTAAATACTTATTTAATAAACACTTTGCGTTTGATACTCAGTATCGTTATTATAGATATGCGAATATTAATAAGAATCAATTTCTACTAAATTTAGTTATTACATTATTTAAAGATAAGAAAAATAATATAGCAAAAAAATAATTTATATTCCTTATATTAAGTACAAGGAGGTTTATTTGAATATATCATCTAGGATAGGAAGTTATTTATCTTCCCCAATTGGGATTAAAAGTAATACTTATGATGATTCTAATTTTGAAACTAGTATTTTTAAGAAGACATTATTAACTAATGCAGCTATAATTGTTGGTGCTTCTTTGATTGGTCTTAAAGCTAGAAGCTTACCTAAGGATATATTTATACAAGCAAAAAAAGAACCTATTGTAAAAAATAATTTTTCTCAATTAATTGAAAGATCAAAGACATTTTTTGAAAAATTAAATCCTAAAGTTGTTCAAAAACTTGATAAACCGGTTCAAGTTGAATTGCCAAATATAAAAAAACAAATGTTTGATCCAACAATTCCTGGATCTAAGTTATCTGATGAAGAAAGGTTATCAAGAATATTTGTTAAATTAAAAGATGTTTGGACTAATGACGGTAAAGTTTTACCTGAGAAAATTGATGAAATTCTGACAAATCATGTTGGTAAAAATCGTGTAAGAGAAATTAGGTTTTATACCGATGAAAAAAGAGGAATTTTGTTTGGACGTAAAAAATCATATAGAATGAAAAGTGGTAATATTTTTGTTTTAGAAACACATAATGCTAGAAATGGTGAACTTGAAACAAGATGTTATTGGGCAATAGGTTCTGATAGAAAACCTCTGACAAAAGATAATAGATTATATTTATCTCCTGATGGTATTTTTGAACCTGATCAATATTTTTCAAGAAAGGCTCATTTGCCATCAAGTTTGTCTGCTATCCAATGGGTAAATGAGGCAAAGAGAGGGGGATAAATGTATATTGAAGGAACAACGTATAATTATAATAACTCTTATACTTCGGTGCAGAAGAAACAAAATAATAGTACCTTAAATTCTTTAGGTAATAGTGATGATACTATTAGAAAAATCTCTAGTTATTCGTTCCCGACTATATTAATGATTTCTTCTTGGTTAGTTAATACAAAACAAAAATCAAAGGTTCCAACATTACCAAGTATTAGAGCTACAAATAAGTATTTAGCTAAAATTCTAGAAAAGCCTATGGAAGCTATGCAAAAGACTGGAGTAGTAAATCCTAAAGAAATTGATAAAATTCTAACTTCTCTTGTTGGAAAAAGTAATGTTAGTGATTTATATTTTTATGAAAAGGCAGTAAAAAATCCTGAAGGTAGAGTTAAAGAATATATTGTTGATAAGTATAAATATGTATTAGAAGCGAGAATGGCTAAAAATAAACCAGTTGTAAGGTTTTTTAGTCGACAACCTAATAAAAATAAAAGATTTTATTTAACTAATAGAGGAGAGTTCCAAATTAATGCTTACTCTCGTTCTTTTACTCATTTAAAAGGTGATAAAAATACCATTGCTTGGATTAAAAAGAAGTAAAAAGTTTTTTTAATCATAATTATATTGATTTACTTCTGTAAATGTCATTTTATCAGGATTTTTATTTTCTAAATATTTTAATTCACCTTTTATTGCAACGACTTCAGGATTTTCTACCGGCATGTGATAGTATTGTTTAACAGCTTTTGGATTTACATCTTTGATTGCTTCAACAATGTTGTTTACTGTAGAATTTGTTTGGTATTGATCTCCTGGCATGATGTTTACTTTGGTAAATCTAGGAAATTCATTTTTTATTAATTCTTTAATTTTTCCTGCTGTTGTGAATGCGTAAACGTGATACATTAATTGTTCATTTTTATTCTCGTTTATAAGATTTACTAAGGCGCAGGTGTGAACATCTTTTGTCGAAAGTGGGGTGTCACAACTAGCTTTAATCCAACCTCCACCATATCCTCCACTTTCTGTTGAAAAGCCTGCTGTTTTAACTTTTGTTCCGGTATATTCTTTTAAAGGTTCTGAGCCAACAGGGACTTTATATCCAAATGCACATCTTTCAAGACAAATTGTATTTTTAGGCATTGTGTATGCTTGAAAGTTTTTTGCTGATATCTTTTTTAACTTTTTACCTGCTTTTTCACAGAAATCTTCACATTCAAGAAGTTGTTTTCTTGAATAAGATTTTCCTGTAAATGATATTTGTGGGGTATTGTATATATTGTTAATCATATTCTACTTAACAAATATAAAAATTAAAATTGCTATTATTGTTAAGTTATTTTAAAATAAATTTATTATTCCTTTTTTTTTAATATTAAGCTCTTTATAATTGGTTAGATGATAAAAATAGCTAATATTAATACGTATATATCAACCATAAAAAATAAAAATTTTCGCTCATTAAAACAAGTATTTGGTGGGAAGCATTCAAATGATTATTTTATAATCTCAAAAGAAATTAAACAACCAATATGCAATATATCTTCTGATTCTTGGGCAATTCCTTCTGGAAGTGGATCATATTCTATTATTAAAGTTGGTAAAAGGTCTAATCCTAATTTTATTAGAGAAATCACTACATTTTATGATTTAAATGAAAGCCCAATTTCTAAATGTTTTTGGGGTAATAATACTCCATATAAAATTAGAAATTATTCTTATAAAAAAGGTTATACTTCAACAGGTGAAAAAACAAATATTAGAAGAATTACTGAGGAAAATTGTCCTTTGAGTAAACATAAATATCCAATTGGGACAAATTTAAAGTTTTTATCAATTTGGGGACTATTTCAAAAAAAAACTGAACAATTACAATGTATAACAACTTCTTTTAAAGGGAAGAAATTATCAATATTAAAAACTGATTTTGTTGGTGACAATAGAAATATTTCTATTGTTGAATATCCTTATACTTCACAATTAAAATCAAAGAATAAGAAGTTTATGAGTTTTAATATAACAACTAAAAATAATGGTTTTGATGTAACTAATTTTAAGAGTTCTAGTGATATTCCTAAAATCGAGTTTGATAAGTATTTTCCATATCGTTTTTTTAATAATAATGACAAAGCAAAATCTTTGACCAATTTATTTTTAAAACAACATAATTTAGATAATATGTCTATATTTGTAGAAATAAATTCAGCAAAGGTTACTGCAAATTCTTATGCGCATTTTTCATCAAAAGATAGAGCAATACGTTGGACAAATCCTGATAAATTAGATAAATCTATTGTAAATATTGCAGCTCATGAAGTAGAGCATGCATATCAACATAAACAGATAGGTAAACTTACAAAAGGGCGTGATAATTTTGAAAGTGATTGTTGGTATAGGTTTGGGATAATTAATAATAAACGAGAAAATCGGGAAGCAAAAAAATATCTTAAAGCATCTGAAAATTATCCAAAGATAAATGATCCTAATTATATGTCTCTCTACAAGAAAAATTACTTAGAAATAAAATCTAATATAGCAGGAGAAAATGCAGAAAAAAAATATTCTGTAGGTCAAAAGGTTTTGAAAAGTATATTTCCATATTTCCCAAACGATATTAATATGTTTTAATGAATGAGCTTTCTTCTCATATTTTGTCTAATAGGAGATAATGGACCATTATTTGGAGCCATTAGGTTGTTAAAATATTTTTTTGCATAAACAAAAGGAAATTTAGGTAGCCATGACATTTTCATTACGATATTAACAGTATCAGCTCCATGAGATAACATTAAATCATCAATAGTTTGTTCATAAGCTGGAGAAATTGATGATATTATTTTTAAAATATAATCTGCTGTTGTTAATGTATAATATCCAGACATAACTCCTGTATCTGTTACTAATTTAGTAAAAGTAACTTCTTGATTATCAATAGTAACTTTTTTAGAATTTTCAGGTAGTTCTATGCCATCTGCAGATGCTTTTTCGATTTCAAACCACATACCGTGATATTGTATTCTCATTGTTGTTGGTGTTGGCATATAAATATCATCAAAATCATTTGGAAGTAATATATTTCCTTCAAAATCAGAAACACCATATTTATATTTTCTGCATGTTAAGAACATGTTTCCATATAAAAGTTCAATAGATGAATACATTGGAGGTAGAATTATTTCACCATTCTCACCATATAAACCATAATCGTTATCATTTCCTAGTTTTGCAAATTTCCCAAGTATTCTTTCTGCATGTCTATATTTTATTGGAACTATTTCATTCCCATTATTATCAATTAATCCGTATCTTGTTTTTTTAGCAACAAGCCAAGAAGAATCTCCTATTCGAATTAATTTTTTATATTCAGCTTCAGTTACACATTCTCCTGTTATTTTATTTTTTAGTCCAAACAAACCGTCTTGAGTGTAGACATCAAGATCGTTATTCGCTGCTATTACGAAGTTTTGGACAAATAAAAATAAAGTGATAATGAATATAATTTTTTTCATATTGGTATGATATCATAAAATTATGATATAATCTATATAAAAAAGAGGGATGCATGGTTAATATATCAAAAAAGACAATTAGTATAAGTTTATCTATTATTGTTTTATTAGTTTTTATTATAATGTCTATTTATTTGTGGGCAATTCCTGCATTGGTTTCAAATCCTAAAGTTATTGATTATGTTGAAACTACATTAAAAGATTCTATGGGGGTAGATTTATTTGTCGATAAACCTATTTTAAAAACAAATTTAACCCCAGTTATTGAGTTCTCAGTAAATGAAGTTAGTTTGAAAAAAGAAAATGTAAGATTACTTGAAATTAAAAAATTACATACAATTCTTTCTTTTAGAGATTTAATAATAAAAAGAATTATAGTAAAACGTTTTGGGGTTGATAATTTTTATGCTGATGTTAATAAATTGATGGCATTAGCTCCAAAAGAAGAACAAAAGAAGCCTGCAAAACCATTAAGTTGGAATATTGATATATTTGATGCTCTTTTGTATGTAATGAATGCTGAGATTAGATATGATGTTGATAAAGATACACATATAAGAATTCTTGCTAAAGATGTTGGCATGAATAATGCTAAAAAAGTTAATAGAAGAGTATATTTTAAAGTTTATTTTAATTTGCTTAAAAATAATGAAGATATAAAGATATTATTAAAAGATGATGGCAAAGTTATTATCAGTAATAAAACATTATTTATCAATGATTTACCTGTAAGAATTAATAAATCAAGATTCTTTATAAAGTTGACTGCAAATAGAAAAATTAAATGGAATGTTAATGTTTACGCAAAAGATTTTAAAGTAAAAGATGTATTAAGATTTATTGAATCTAACTTAATTATTCCAAATGGTAAA
>CALUWB010000059.1 GCA_944324375.1 Candidatus Gastranaerophilales bacterium
GAATTTGTTCTCTTTGAGGCATAATTGCATCTGTTTTACCAATATTAACAATTACATTTCTGTTTTCAACTCTTTGGATTATACCAGTTGTTAGAGATCCTTTTTTATCTAAAAATTCATTTAAGATATTATTTCTTTCAGCATCTCTAATTCTTTGTGTAATAACTTGTTTTGCTGTTTGAGCAGCAATACGTCCAAATTGTTCTGGAGTAACTTCGATTTTTACTTCATCATCTACTTCAACTTCTTCATCGATTTCTTTTGCATCTTCTAATGAAATTTCAGTATCAGGGTCTTCTACATTATTGACTACAACTTTTGTTCTGAAAACACCAATTTCACCAGTTTGTTCATCAAGGATTGATTCTATATTTGTAGCATCCTTAATTCTTAAATGTCTTTTGTAAGCTGCAACCATTGCATCTTCTAATGAAGCAATAATTACATCTTTTGCAATCCCACGTTCTCTTTCAAGCTCTTCGCAAGCTTCAAATAACGCTGTTCCGATTTTAATCATTATTATATCCTTTCTTATATTAAATAGTGTTTACTTTTTTGATTTATACTTATAATCATTTACCCCTAATTATTTATCCCTAATCAACATATAGTTTTGCAGATTGAATATTTGATTTAGGGATTTGAATTTCTTGACCATCATCAAATCTAAAGAACGTTAGACCTTCTGTATCGCTCCAATCTAATATTTCTCCCTTAAAAATTCTTTCAGTTTCTCCTTCTAAAGGTTGTTTTAGTTTTAAACTAATTCTTTTATTTTTAAAAATTTGGAATTCTTTATCTGACTTGAATTTCCTTTCTAAACCTGGAGAAGATACTTCTAAATAATATTTAACAGGTATAATTTCATCTAAAAAGTCATTTAAACTTCTTGTGATATTTTCACAATCATCAAGGGTAATAGGACGTTTATGAGAATATAGAAAAATTCTTAAAAACCAACGGTGATTTTCTTTAGCAAAATCAATTTCAATTGGAATTAAATCATATCTCATTGTTGTATTTTCAATAAGTGGTGTGATTTTTTCAAGAATTTCATGTCTATTTAAATCTTGTTTCATAACTCACTCCTATCTTTATTAAAAAAAGGAACGGGCTAAGCCGTTCCTTTTTGAACTATATGTGTATTATATCTAAAATTAGAATATTTGTAAAGCAATAAACATAATTTTAACCTCCCAATTAAATGTATGATGTATTATTATTGAATTTGTAGTACGTTACATTTTATGAAGAAAATATTAATTATATTATTATTGTTAGCTATTCAATTACCAACATTTGCTACTGAGTGGGTTAAAATTGGTAATAATCTATATTTAGATAAATCTTCTATTAGATATTCTTCAAAAAATAGAACGTATAAGGCTTGGGTCAAAGAAATAAAAACTAAAGAAATTGTTCTTTATTTTAATGAATATAATATAAAAGAAAAAGAATGGCGCGCATTAGATATTGTTACGACAGATCTTAAAAATAATATAAAGAAACGAGAAACACCTAATAGTGTTGGGTTAACTTGGATTAATGTTGTTCCAGACACTAACTCTGCTTTTGAATATCAAGAGATAAAAAAACAAATAACTAAATCGCCTGATATTTTAGAGAAAGAATTAAGAATTGATTAATTCTTTTAATTCATTTATTACAAAATGCATAGCACCTTTGTTTTGTTCAAATACTAATTTGCAGTCGTCACAGGCATTTTTATAATATTCTTTATCTTTCAATAATTTATTTATTTGCATAATAAGTTCTTCTTTATTTTTAACAATAACTCCAGCATTGTTTCTTGTAATTATTGCATAGATATCTTTAAAATTATTTGTACTTGGCCCTGAAATTACGGGCTTATTAAATATATTAGCCTCAAGTGGGTTGTGCCCTCCAGTTTTATTAAAACTTCCACCAATAAATGCAAATTCACATATTGAATACATCTTGCTAAGTTCACCTAATGTATCTAAAAGAATAATATCATTATTTATAAAATTATCTTTATTAGAACGTTTTCCTATCCTTAATCTTGTATTTTTACAAAGTTCAAATACTGAATTGTTTCTTTCAGGGTGTCTAGGCGCAATAAGTAATTTTATATTTTGATTTGATTTATAAATTTCTTCAAATGCTGATAATATAATTTCATCTTCTCCAGAGTGAGTGCTTCCTGCAATAATTATTTTGTCATTATCATTTTTTTCTATTGGTGAAAAATTATCAAGATTTATATTGATATCAAACTTTAAATTCCCCATAATGTTTGTAGTTTCAGGGTTTGCTCCGATTGATATTAGCTTATTATTATCTGTTTCTGATTGTGTAAGTATTTTTGTGTATTTTTGAAGAATTGGCTTAAAGAAGAATGATAACTTTTTATAGCTTCCATAGGTTCTGTCTGACATGCGTCCATTAACAATATATAAAGGAATGTTATTTTTTTTAGAGCAATATGCAATATTAGGCCAAAGCTCGGTTTCTGCAATAATTATGACTTTAGGATTTACTTTTTTAAAGAAATTATTTATACAGAAAGGGAAATCAAAAGGAAAATATGTAATATAGTCAGCAATTTCGGTTAACTTTTTCTTTGCCATTTCTTGTCCTGTTTTGGTTCCTGTTGTTACTACAATATTAAAATCAGGGAATTGTTTTTTAGTTTCAGTAATTAAATTTTGTAAAGCAAGAACTTCTCCTACAGAGACCCCATAAAAAACTATTGATTTTTTATCTAAAGGCTTACCTAAATTAAATCCTAATTTTTCAGTAAAGCCATAACCTAGTTTAGGATTTAATAGGCTTATTAAAATCCAAAAAGGTAAAACTATTATGAATAATATTGTTGAAATAAAACCGTAAATCATATACTCTCCCTAATTTTTAAATAATTATACCAGAATTTATTATTTAACAACAAATTGTAAAGAATCAAACTTTAGTTATACAATATTCATAATTTAGGATAATTATAATTTTTAAAGTAGTTGTTAAAATAATAATATGAAAATTTATTCAACTGAATCACATTACATCCTAAATCCAGACTGTCACGAAATAACATCAGAAATGGCTGATTTCTTTGGTATTGCTTATAAGTCTATGCCAAAAGATAAAAATGTTGCCTTTGATTTAAGTATTGTAGAAACTTGTACAAATAAGTTTTTTATGATGTTTGAAAAATTGTATATAGAAAGACCTGTATGCTTAATAAACGTAAATGAAAAAATTCTTGCAAGTTTATATCTCATGAAATATGATAAATATGTAAAAGTATATCCAACAGATATTGATTTATTTGATGATCGACATGAACTATTAAATAGACGTTTATCATTGGTTGCACTATAGAGAAAAAATTAAAGGAGAGATAAATGGATACAATAAAAGTAACCAAGATGAATGGTTGTGGAAATGATTTTATAATAATAGATAAAGATGAGGCTGATAAGTATGAATTATCATATGATGAATTAGCAAGAAAAGTATGTGATCGTCATTTTGGAATTGGTGCCGATGGCATGATTATCCCATATATACCATCAAGAAGGACAACAGATATAGAATGGATATTTTATAATTCAGATGGTTCAACTGCTCAAATGTGTGGTAATGGTATGCGTTGCTTTGCAAAATACGTAGTAGATAACGGTCTAGTAGAAAAAAAACAATTTACTGTTATGACAGGAGCAGGAGTTATATCACCAGAAGTTTTAGATTGTGGTTTAGTAAGTGTAAACATGTCAAAACCTATTCTTACACCTCCTCTTATACCATTTGCAGGAGATAAAATTTTAAATTTTGAACTAGAAGCAAAAGATAGAGTTTTTATGGCAAATGCTATATCTATGGGGAATCCTCATTGCGTAATATTTACAAATGAAGACGTATATGATATGGCAAAAACTTATGGCCCTTATATAGAATGTAATCATGTTTTTCCAGAAAAAACAAATGTAGAATTTGTGAATGTACTATCAAGTGATGAAATAGATTTCTGTGTATATGAGAGAGGTTGTGGAATAACTTTAGCTTGTGGAACAGGTGCTTGTGCATCAGTTGTTGCAGGAGTTTTAAATAACTTAACAGAGTGTAAAGTAAAAGTAAATTTATTAGGAGGGGTTGTAACTGTTGACTGGTCTGGATATCACCTTGATAAAAATAGTGACATATATTTAATTGGACCTGCAGATTATAATTTTTATGGAGAATACATATTGTAATTATTATGTTTATGATACTATTTAAAATATAAATAGTATAAGGAGAATTATAAACATGAAACAATATGAATTATTAGTTGTGTACAAACCAAACACAGATGCAGAAGAAATTGATAAATTAGTTGCAAAATTAACTTCTGATATTGAAGCATTAGAAGGTTCAGTATCATCAGTTGATAAAATGGGTCGTAAAAAATTAGCTTATGAAATCAACAATTTCAGAGATGGTTTCTTTGCAAACTTTATTCTAACATTAAATGAATCAAAAGTTGTAGATTTAAAAAGACAATTAAAATTAAATGATAATATTTTAAGAATAATGTTTATGACTTGTGAAAAAGTTGCTCAAGAGGTTTAATAAATGACTATAGCAAAATCTGTTGTTACAGGTACAGTTTTTAGAGCACCTGAGAAACGTTTCACTCAAAATAATGTAGCAGTTTATTCTTTAATATTAAATATTGGAGATAGAGAAGAAACATTAATTCGTGTTTTATCAACAAGAACATTATTAGAACCAGTGTTAGAAAGTATTTCAAAAGGTGACAAAATTTTAGTAGAAGGTAGACTTCAAACTACCAATGCTAAAATGGAAGACGGTACAGAGCGTAAGATTTATGAAATAGACGCAAATTCAATCGAAAGAATGGGGGAAACTTCTGGGTATTCACAATCACAATCAAGTGGTGAAATTTCTAAGTTTGCAGAAGAAGAATTTTCAGAAGAACTAATTGGAGAAGAAGAAATTCCATTCTAGAATTAAATAGAAAATTAGTAATAAGAGTAAATTAACATAAGGCTAGAAAGGCAAATAAAACAATGGCAAGACAAGACGCACAAGATAGAAAAAAACGTAAAAGTTGCAGTTTCTGTGCAGATCACGTTGAAAGTATCGATTATAAAGATGCTGCTAAGTTAAAAAGATATTTAACAGAAGCAGGAAAAATTATACCTAGACGTGTTACAGGTAACTGTGCAAAACACCAAAGAATGATTGCTAAAGCTGTTAAACAAGCTAGAGAAGCAGCTATCATTGGATACGTTTTTGACTAATTAGAGAATTTAATTACACCAAAGATGGTTTATACTATCTTTGGTGTAATTTTATGAAAAAAGAGGATATTATGGCAGAAAATCAAATAACAATCAGATCTGATAGAGATACTGAGTACACTTTCCAATACAAAGGAGAAGATGTAACATTAAAAGCAGGTGGAATTTTATCAATAGCAGATGGTTTAGAACATGTAGTTCTACCAACAGTTGCTATGAAAATAATCAATAACCTGATAATAATCAAACAAGATGTTAAATAATCAAAACAAGCGAGTTTATAACTCGCTTGTTTTTTACAAATAAATGTATTATATTAAATTTTGCAAGAGGAACTAATAATGTCAATAAATACAGAATTTTTAGAAAGATGTATAGAAACATTAGAAAAATCATATTCTCTTATCCAAACAGTTGAAGAGGGTAGTATTGATTATGAAATGTATCGTAATTCTCTTGTAAAGAGTTTTGAAATGACACTAGAACAATCTGGTAAACTATTAAGAAAAAGAATCACCCCATTTTTTTCTTCTAAAAAAAAGGTTGATGAATTGACTTTTAAAGATTTATTTAGGCAAGCTCATAAACATAGTTTAATTTCTGAAGATGAAGTTAATAGATGGTTTATATATAGAGATAACAGAAACAATACAGCTCACGATTATGGACAAGCATTTGCAGAGCAAACGATAGTTTTAATGGATGAGTTTTTAAAGGATGTTAAAAGTTTAAAACGAGTAATTGAAAATGTCTGAATTATATTTAAAACCTGAGCATAAAAAAATGCTATTTGATATATTTGATAAATATTGTCCAAATGCTGAAATATGGGCTTATGGAAGTAGATTAGATGGTGATGCTCATTCTGGAAGTGATTTAGATTTGGCAGTAAAAAGTTTTGGTGCTGACAAATGCTATTTATATGAACTAAAGGAACTTATAAATGATAGTAATATTCCTTTTATTGTGGATATATTAGAATTTGATAAACTTCCAAAGAGTTTTCAAGATGAAATTTTAAATCATTATATCGTTTTATATTAGTTATTTAAGATTGTTATTTAAGTTAAGTGCATTTTTTTGAGCAGTATCTTTTTTACTATTAGCTTTTGACATTTTTTTAGCTAATGCTTCGGATTTTTCTTTAGAAATTTGATCAGCAAAAGGATTACCCTTTATTTTAGAACCCTCTTTTGATAATTCTCTTGATACTTGATATTGAATAGTATTAGCCTTAGTTAAATATTTTGTTAGTTGGTCATATTTCTCTTCTGCTTCACCATAAGGAGCTTGATGAGATATAAGTTCATTTACATTTTGATTAATGTTTTCTAACTTGTTTAATGCTGTTTTTAAATCTCTACCGGAATTAAATCTTTTAGAAATTTTAGATAGTATTTTTTCAGAAATAAAATTAGATGTTTTTTCTTTTATATTAGAAATAAAACTTTTTTTAGGTGAAACAAGAGATGTAATATTATTAGAGAGTTTTCTTGTGATATCATCTCCTTGATAGGTTGCATATAATTCTTTCAATTTATTTTCAATAGAATGCTTTTTTAAATTAAGCATATCAACTTTTTCAGTATCATTTAAAGCTTTAGCACTATCAATTTGTTTATTTAAAATTTTTATTTCATTTTCATATTTTTCGATTTTGTATTCAATTTTAAACGCATCATCATCAATATCTCGATAAGCTTCTTTTTCTAGTAGTGTTGAATCAAGACCATTAAGTCGATGTATTGGAGTCGATGTATTTTGAGTATTCGCAAATTGAAGCTGTTCTTGTTGACTATTTTGAGCAGACGAATTATTTGTAGGAGTGTAATTATATCCTACATTGTTAATATTATGCGAATTATTTATATTATTTGCTTCCATGAATAAATTTATCCATAATTAATATATTACTTTTTTCTTCAAATTAAATCCTATAAATATATCAGTTTTAATATTTAAGTTGTTTGAACAGGTAATTTTTTTTGGTTCTCGTGCTAAAGGAACTTATAGAAATGGTTCAGATATCGATTCTGCCATTTGGACGCACAAATATTTTTCAAGATTTTAAGGAGAACTTGATGATTTACCAACCCCATACACTTTCGATTTAATTGATTATAAAACTTTGTCTCATGAAGGAATAAAAAATAGCATTGATAGAGATGGTGTAATTTTTTATAAAAATTAAATTGATTTTGTTACAAAGTGTAAAATTATTTATATAAATTAAGCAAATATTACTTTTATATTTATTTTAAATAAATATATGAATTAAATTTTTAATATGGAGGTTAATACTGTTTTGGTTAGTGGGGTTTCAATTCATTCAGTAGTTGCGATGCCTAAATCAAATGTAGTGTCAAAAAAAGAAGCAAGTAAGTCATCATTATCAACTCAGACGAAAATTTTAATTGGTACAGGTTTAACAGTATTAGCTGCTGCAGGTATTTATATTGCAACAAGAGGGAAACTTAAAACAAATAATATTAAGCCAGGTACAAATTTGACTGAACCAGTTAATACAATCAAAGAAATGACACTTGATGAATTTAGAAAAGCTGGTCATAAATTGAACAGAGGAAAAGCTTATACCTCAAACGGAGAATTGTATACAGGTTCATTAAAATATACTCGCAAAAATGGTTTAAGATATGTTTTGGAATATGAAAACGGGCTTTTAATAAAAAATACTCCAGATGCAATAAAAATGGAAGATTTCGAAAAGTTAGGAAATAAAATTGTTGACAAAGTTGCATATACTGCAGATGGTCAAAAATTTACAGGTTTTCTTCAAAATGATGAATGTATGTATAAATATGTTAAAGGTGAAAATAATGGTATTGCTTCTCTTGACAATTTGATGCAAATTGGGGAAAAACAATATTTTTATAGTAAAGAAGGTTTATCATCTGTTACGTGTAAGGGTTTTTGTTTTGAAAAAAAAATTGATGAAAATGTTGCTCATATATCTTCTTCTGTTGAACATTACAAAACCCATGTAGTTTATTATCCTGGAACTAAAACCCCACAGTATATTTCTGTTAAGCGTGGAAATGGCTCCCCTAATTTAACTCATATATATGACATTAATGGCAAGGAGCTAGATTGTTATACCATGTCATTAGAATCCAGAAAATTAATGTCTCCTAGCTGCAATACGACAATAAATGACTCTAAGGGTAACTTTGAGTATACTAATAAGATGAATAATGATTGCAGCGGTAAGATTTATAATGCGAAAGAAGTTCATCAGGATGACTATTCCTACCACTCTAATAAATATAATTTTTCAAAAACTGGAAATGAAAGGATTATTTTAAATAACTACAATGGTAGTAGATATGTAGTAGAAGTACAAAAAGATCATGGTAAAGTTATAGATATGATCCTAAAAAAAGATGGAGAAATTCTTACAAAAGAAACTGAACCTAAGTTATATAATGAAATCATACAAAAAGCTAAAGATGTAAAAACAGAACTTATTGCTAAAACAAAACAAGTTTTAAGAACTCGAAATGATGTTATTCTCAAAAGTAAAGAAAGTTAGTTAGTTTACCCCCACCTCTTGCAAAATTTTGAAAAAAAGTGTATTATGTATAGCACAAAATAAAGAAATATTTTATAAGGTGTTAAAGCAGAAATTTTTATTAACAATTATTAAGAATAATTGTTTTGCATGCCTTTATTCTGCTTGACTATGATGCTTGAAGTAGTACGATATTGTAACATGCTCAAAGTGTGGGGTATTGTCACGCTTTGAATGGTAAATGTAGTGTAAGAGGCTCATTAATACAGCGAAACAGCCTATATTAACCAAATTTTTATAGTACGTACATATATAGAACAGACGAGGTAAATTAATGTCGACAACAAAAAATGCAAAAAGAGTCACTCCAATGGGTATTCCAGCTACCAAATTGGATTATTTGCCTGACTTAATTGACATTCAAAAGAAATCTTTTGAATGGTTCCTAAAGGAAGGATTGAAAGAGGAGTTATTAGCATTTAGCCCTGTTAAAGATTATACAGGTCGTTTGGAATTACATTTCTTACCAAACTACACATTTGACAATGCTAAATATACAATCGAAGAAGCTAGAATTCACGATGCTACATATGCAAAACAGCTTCGTGTAATGGTTCGTTTAGTTAACCGTGATAGTGGGGAAATAAAAGAACAAGAAGTTTATATCGGTGATATCCCTACAATGACTGACAAAGGTACATTCATTGTAAACGGTGCAGAACGTGTAATCGTTTCTCAAATCGTTCGTTCACCAGGGGTTTACTTCAAAAGAGAAGTATCTCCAACAGGAAAACGTTTATACAACGCAACTATGATTCCAAACCGTGGTGCATGGTTGAAAATTGAAACAGATGCTAACGATTTAATCTACATGAAGATAGACAAAAATAGAAAAATCTTAGCAACAACTGTATTAAAAGCAATGGGTATTACAGTTAACGAAATGGAATCTTTATTCACTCACTTTGATTTCTTAAAGAAAACATTGGATAAAGATACAACAGAAACAACTGATGATGCTTTAATTGATTTATACAAAAAATTAAGACCAGGAGATCCTGCTTCAGCTGCAGGTGGACGTCAAATCTTAGAATCACGTTTCTTTGATGAAAAGAAATATGATATCGGACGTGTTGGTCGTTATAAATTAAACAAAAAATTAAACTTAAATATTTCTAAGAACCAAAGAACATTAACAGTTCAAGATATCGTTGCATCTATTGAGTACTTAATCAACTTAACTTATGATGAAGGAACATTAGATGATATCGACCACTTAGGAAACAGAAGAATTCGTTCAGTTGGTGAATTATTACAAAACCAATTCAGAGTTGGTTTATCAAGAATCGAAAGAATCGTTAAAGAAAGAATGACACTTCAAGATTCAGAAACATTAACACCATTGAACTTATTAAATACAAAACCATTGGTTGCTTCATTGAAGGAATTCTTTGGTAGTTCACAGTTATCACAGTTCATGGACCAAACAAACCCATTGGCTGAATTAACACACAAACGTCGTATTTCAGCTTTAGGGCCTGGAGGTTTACAAAGAGAAAGAGCAGGATTCGCAGTTCGTGACATCCACCCTTCTCACTACGGACGTATTTGTCCGGTAGAAACTCCAGAAGGACCTAACGCAGGTTTGATAGGTTCATTAGCAACTCACGCAAGAGTTAATGAGTATGGTTTCATTGAATCACCATTCTTTGTAGTTAAAGATGGCAAGGTTACAGAAGAAGTTGTTTATATGACAGCTGACGAAGATGAAAACTTCCGTTGTGCTCCTGCTGATATCAAATTAAACAAAGACAATACAATTAAAGATGCACAAGTACCTGTTCGTTACCGTTCAGAATTCACAATGTGTGAAGCATCAAAAGTTGACTATGTTGGGGTTTGTCCAATTCAGATTATTTCAGTTGCGACATCAGTAATCCCATTCATCGAACACGACGATGCTAACCGTGCATTGATGGGTTCAAACATGCAACGTCAAGCTGTTCCATTATTAATAACAGAAAGACCTGTTGTTGGTACTGGTTTAGAAGCAAGAGCTGCAAAAGACTCAGGTATGGTAGTAGTATCTCAAGTAGATGGTACAGTAGAACGTGTAGTAGGTGAAGAAATTGTTATTCGTGATATCCACGGAAAAGCTCACTTATATACATTAATGAAATATGTAAGATCAAACCAAGATACTTGTATTAACCAAAGACCTATCGTTCACGAAGGTGACAAGGTTTATGCAGGGGATGTAATTGCTGATGGAGCTTCAACAAGTTGTGGTGAGTTATCATTAGGTAAAAACATTTTAGTAGCATATATGCCTTGGGAAGGATATAACTTCGAGGATGCGATTTTACTATCAGAACGTTGTGTACACGATGATATCTTTACATCATTACACATCGAAAAATTAGAAATAGATGCAAGACAAACAAAACTTGGACCAGAAGAAATTACTCGTGAAATTCCAAACGTATCAGAAGATGCATTAAGACACTTAGATGAACGAGGAATTGTTCGTATCGGTGCAAGAGTTTATGCAGATGATATATTAGTTGGTAAAGTTACACCAAAAGGTGAATCTGAACATCCACCAGAAGAAAAATTATTAAGAGCAATCTTCGCAGAAAAAGCAAGAGATGTAAAAGATAATTCACTTCGTGTACCTCACGGAGAAGGTGGTAGAGTACTTGACGTAAAAGTATTCGACAGAGAAAAAGGTGATGAATTACCTCCAGGAGCTAATACAGTAATTAGAGTTTACATTGCTCAAAAACGTAAGGTATCTGTAGGTGATAAATTATCAGGTAGACACGGAAACAAAGGTATCGTTTCAAGAATACTTCCAAAAGAAGATATGCCATTCTTACCAGACGGTACTCCTGTAGATATCGTGTTAAACCCACTAGGTGTACCTTCTCGTATGAACGTTGGTCAAACATATGAATGCTTACTAGGTTTAGCAGCATACTTGACAGGCGAACATTACGAAGCACCTTCTTTCGACGAAAGATACGGTGAAAACCAATCAGAAATCGTAACAAGAGGCGAATTACTAAGAGGTATTAAAGAATCTGGTTGCGATTGGGTAAGAGAAGACGGTAAAGTTTATCTAATAGATGGTCGTACAGGTGAAAGATTTGATAGACCAGTTGCAGTAGGTTTATCATACATCTTGAAACTTGTTCACCTTGTAGATGATAAAATTCACGCAAGAAGTACAGGACCTTACTCATTAGTTACACAACAACCATTAGGTGGTAAAGCACAATTCGGTGGTCAAAGATTCGGAGAAATGGAAGTTTGGGCACTTGAAGCTTATGGTGCAGCATATACTTTACAAGAAATGCTTACAATTAAATCCGATGATGTAAACGGAAGAAACAGAGCTTACGAATCAATCGTTAAGGGAGACAACATCCCAAGACCTGGTATTCCTGAATCATTCAAGGTATTAGTAAGAGAACTTCAAAGTATAGGTTTAGACATTACTGTTGCTAAGAAAGATGGCGTAGAAGTTGATTTAATGACAGATTTAGATGATATGAGAAAAGCAGCTCCAAAAAGAACTCTTTCTGATATAGATTCTGAGTTATTAAATATCAATTTCTTTGATACATCAACAACAATAGGCGAAATATAAGGAGAAATAGAATAAATGTCTACAAGTATTGATTATTTTGATTATATACGAATAAGTATAGCTTCACCTGAAAGAATCCTAAAATGGTCATATGGTGAAGTAACAAAACCAGAAACAATTAACTATAGAACATTAAAACCGGAACGTGATGGTTTATTCTGTGAAAGAATCTTTGGGCCAACAAAGGACTGGGAATGTTTCTGTGGAAAATATAAAAGAGTACGTCATAAAGGTATCATTTGTGAACGTTGTGGTGTTGAAGTTACTGATTCAAAAGTAAGACGTCACAGAATGGGACACATTAAACTAGCTGCTCCTGTTTCTCACATTTGGTTCTTAAAAGGTATTCCATCATATCTTGGTTTACTTTTAGATATGACATTAAAAGATCTAGAACAAGTAATTTATTTCAACAATTATGTTG
>CALUWB010000060.1 GCA_944324375.1 Candidatus Gastranaerophilales bacterium
TAAATTAACATCAACAAATGGCAATTCATCAGTAAGTAATGCAACAATAAAAGGCAATGCTGAATTAACTGCTAAAGTTAGTGCTGCAGTAAGTGATTCTAATATTGAATCAAATGCGACAGTACAATCTGAAACAGGAAAAGCATCAATATATAAATCATCAGTTACTGGAATTGCAAAAGTTACTTCTTCAAAGAATGAAGTAGCAATTGGAGAATCTCAAGTTGGAACTGCAGATATGTATGGTGAAACTGGTGCTAGATTCTACAATTCAAAATCAAATGGGGAACTTAAAATAAAAGCTAATACAGGTGATGTAAATATTACTAATGCAACAGTTAGAAATGTGAATGCAACATCTCATAAAGCTAACATTAATGTAAAAAATACTGAAACAACAGGAGAAAGTAGAAATCACTTTACAGCTAAAAATGGTAATGTAACTTCTACTAATTCAAATTATATTGGTAGTATAAAAGCTGAAGTTGGAAAAACAGCAGATTTTAATACTGATAAAAATATTACATTTGATTATGTTTCAGCTGATAAATTAAATGTAGTAAGTAATAATGAAAATATTGGAATAATAGGTAATATTATCGCTGATAAAATTAATTTAACAGCTACAAATGGTTCAATATATGCAACAACTAATGCATTATTAGATGGTAATACTTATAATTTAAAAGCATTAAATCAAATAGCATCACTTGATGATATATCTGATGTAATGAATAAGACTGATTATGATTGGAGCTTACAAAATGCAATAAATATTGTAGGCGGTACAGTTGAAACATTATCAGCAGGTATAGCAAGTGTTCACTCTAACGGTAACGTAACATTTGTTACTCCAGAAACAACTAAAGGTAATTTAAGATTATCTTCAGATGGTGATTTAAAAATCAATAAAGGTGCTAACGTTGCAGGGAACTTACTTACTCAAGCTGATGGAAGTATCACAACTTCTGGAAACATTATGGCTGGTTTTGATGTAAAAGCTTATGCAACTGATGATATTAATATTGAAAATGTTAATGCAGGAAGAAATTTAGAATTAAAATCTAACAAAGGTAATATTAACCTAGGTAATGATTCTAAGGCTAGTTCTGTAAGTGGAAAAACAACATTAACAGCTGATAAAGATATTAATGTTAAAAACTATACAAGTACTGATAGTTTCAATGCAACATCTAATAATGGAGCAATTACATTAAATAAAGCTAGTGTTGGTAATAGAGCTATTCCTGCTGGACAATACAAAGGTATAACATTAAATGCTAAAAAAGATATAACAGTTAATAATTCATATTCACACGGTAAATTTATTGCTAACTCAACTCAAGGTAGTGTATCAGTAGGTAATACTGGTGTAGAAACCCAAGGTTCTGATATAACAGCAGGTAAAGATGTAAACCTTAATCAATTCCACTCAGCAGCTCATGTAAATATTACTGCAGGAGAAAATGTTAATGCCAAAGCAATTGGAACTTCTGCAAATCAATCTATATGGACTGTTAAAGCAGGAAAAGATGCAAACTTTGAAAACTTAAATTTAAATAATAAAAATGGAGGTTTAAAAGTTGAAGCAAATAATATAAATATAAATAATGCGCCTTCTGTTGGAATTAAACAACCAAATGTTCAAGGACAAGTTGATTTAAATGCTAAGAATGACATTAAAATAGAAAATGGAACTGAGTTTGGTAGTAAATTGAATGCAACAGCTGGAAATAATATTTCTTTAGATAGAAAAGGAGATTTAACAATCAATAATAGCTCACCAATTTCATTAAAAGCAGGTAATACTGTTTCAGTTTCTACTGATGGTCAATTAGTTATTGATAATTTAACAAGTAATGATATAGTTAATGGTACAAATGTAAATTTTGCAGGTGCTAACATTACAACTAATAATTCTACATATCACACAAATGTAGGCATGGATTCAAAAGGTGATGTAACATTTACTGGTTCAAATACAATTAATGGTGATTTAACAATTTCAGCTTCTAAAGATTCTGGATTTGTTGCAATCAACGGCGATTCTACAAAAGCTAATAATATTACAGTAAATGGTGCTCAATACATTGAAGCTAACAATGTTGAAACTGGTCACTTACAATTCAATGACTTTGAAATTGGTCATATTTTAAACACTACAGCTGATTCTACAGGTTTCACTAATGGTAATGATTTATATGTAAATGTTTTAAATACAATAATAAATAGTGGCGAATTAAGACCTTCAATTACAGGAAGTGCGATAGATGTAGATAGAATTATATTCTATCCTACATTCCCAGAAGGTGGTGACGGAACTAATTTAGATGGGTTAGATGAAGATTCTGCATTAATCCTTGGTTATTTAAGAGATAAAGCTATTGAAACTAAATTAGGCTCAGACTTCGCACCTATAGGTTTTGCTGCTCACGAAGGTAGAAGAGGCGGATTACACAGAATGGATATCGGTGATAGTGTGTATCGTGCACTACAAGAACAAATTGATACATTACATATTACTGATAGATTTAATATTGATCAATAATTTGTTAAATATAATATTTAAAAAGAAGTGGTTTAATATAGCCACTTCTTTTTATTTGAAAAGAATGCAAATAAAATAAATTATTATAATTGTAAATAATATAAATCCACCTATGAGATTGTTATTTTTTTTCTTATTTGTGTAGTTGAAAGTAGAACTATCAACATTCACTATTTTATTTTGTATATTATTTTTTTCTTTTGCTTCAATATATTTTTCTTTTAATGATTTTTTAGTTTTTTCTCCAGTAATTAAAAGTTCGATATCAAATTCTAGTCTTAATAATTTTGTTTTATTAGGATTTCTGGAAAAAGCAAAATTTATACCAACTTCAAAGGCTCTTTGTAAACATTCTAATGCTGTAGATGCAGGTAAAGCTTGATTAGAATTGTGAGCTGATTTATTTCCTTCTCTTTTAATAAAATATAAGTCTTCAATGATTTCTTTTTCTTGTTGAGAGCCAGTTGACTTATCACATAAGGTAGCTAGCATTTCATCAAAAGTTTTTTCAGTAGTTTTTTTCCCACCGAGCAGTTTTTTACAAATATTTTCTGCAAATTTTCTTGTTTGAACAATACATTGTTCAAAGTATTCATCACGATATAACTGTTCGGCTGTTTGAATCAAGTCGAACAGTTTTTTATCTACGTTTTTTAAAAAATCAAAATTTGATGCCATTAAATTTATACACCAATTAATTTTAAAACATCATCCATTTCTGCTGTAGTTTTTTGAACTTCTGCATTCGCATATTTAATAGCATTATCAGGGTCTTTTAACCCATTTCCAGTTAATACACAAACGATATCAGAACCTTCTTTAACAAGTCCTCTATGATGAGCTTGAATTAAACCAGCAACAGAAGCTGCGCTTGCAGGTTCTGCAAATATACCTTCACTAGAAGCTAATAATTTATATGCCTCAACTATTTTTTCATCTGTTACACAACCAATTAAGCCATTACTTTCATCTCTTGCTGCAACTGCTTTATCCCAGCTTGCAGGGTTACCTATTCTTATAGCAGTTGCTAATGTTTCAGGATTCATTATTCTTTGATTTTTTACAATAGCAGCTGCTCCTTCTGCTTCGTATCCCATCATTTGAGGTAATGCTTTAATTTTACCTAGTTTATAAAATTCAGTATATCCTTTCCAATAAGCAGTTATATTTCCAGCATTTCCTACAGGGATGAAATGATAATCAGGAGCTTTTCCTAAGTCATCACATATTTCAAATGCTGCAGTTTTTTGTCCTTCAATTCTATATGGATTTACTGAATTTACAAGTGTAATTGGATATTTAGTAGAAATTTCTCTTACTAATTCTAATGCTTTATCAAAATTTCCTTGAATTGCAATAATTTCTGCACCATACATCATTGCTTGAGATAATTTACCAAGTGCAATGTACCCATCGGGAATTAATACAAGAGTTCTTAAACCTGCTTTTGCTCCATAAGCAGCAGCTGAAGCTGATGTATTTCCTGTAGAGGCACAAATAATAGCTTTTGAACCAGCTTCTTTAGCTTTGGTTACTGCCATTGTCATTCCCCTATCTTTAAAACTTCCAGTTGGATTACAACCATCAAATTTTAAATATACATTTGCATTCAATCCTATTTTTTTTGCAAGATTATCAGCTTTTATTAAAGGTGTATTACCTTCATTTAGTGTAACAATAGGTGTTTTATCTGTAACAGGTAAATATTCTTTGTATCTATTAATTAATCCTTGATAATACATAAATTCCTCTTTCTACATTACTCTTATTAAACTATTAATCTTACAATCTATTAATTCTGATATTGTACTTTGAATATCTGCTTCCTTACATAATTCTGTTATCACAGTAATATCTGCAGTATTATTATCAGATACACCTTTTTGAATTATACTAGATAAGCTAATATTTTTATTAGCGCATATTGTACCAATTTTACCAATTACACCCGTATTATTTGGTGCTGTAATTGAAATATAATATTTATTATATGTTTCTGTAATCGGTACCATGTCAGCATCTTCTGAATGTTTACAACGCATCATTGGTAATGGGTAATCAGTAGTACCTATTTCTGCTGCAATATTTAAAATATCACCTATTACAGAACTTGCTGTTGGAAATTCTCCGGCTCCTGGACCTGATAATAGTATATCCCCAATAGGGAAACCATTCATCCCAACAGCATTAGTTACATAATCAATGTGTGCTAAAGTAGAGTCTTTAGGTACTAATGTAGGATGAACTCTTACATCAATTTTCCCAGTTGAATTAATTGATGCATTTGCTATTAATTTAATTTTATAGCCTAATTCATTTGCTTGTAGCATGTCTTCTGCTCTTACTTTTGAGATACCTTCTCTATATACTTTATTTATATCTACTCTCTTATTAAAAGCTATTGTAGCAAGAGTTGTTATTTTGTATGCTGCATCAAATCCTTCTACATCTCCTGTTGGATCAGTTTCTGCATAGCCAAGTTCTTGTGCTTCTTTAAGAACATCTTCATATGAAGCTCCATCAACATCCATTTTAGTTAAAATATAATTAGTTGTTCCATTTAATATTGCCTGTATTTTGTTTATATCATTTCCGGCCATAATTGTTTTTAATGGCATTATTAAAGGTATCCCTCCAGCAATAGCTGCTTCATATAGTACAACTTTATTATATTTCTCTGCTAATTCAAAAAGTTCTTTCCCTTTTTTTGCAAGTAATTCTTTATTAGCAGTTACAATGTGTTTCCCTGATTTAATTGCTTCTGATATATATTCCCAAGCAGGGTTAACACCTCCAATTACTTCTACAAATATATCAATTTCAGGGTTATTTATGATAGAGTATGCATCTGTAGTTAGAATATTATTATTAAGGCCTTCTATATTTCTAGGTCTGTTAATATTTTTTACACAGATTTTGACTATTTCTACATTATCAAATTTTTTTAATGTCTTAAAAACTCCAGAACCAACGGTCCCTAATCCTAACATACCTATTTTAATTTTTTTCATTTCTTCTATCCTCTACATAAATACTTGTTGTTTTATCATACTATAAACATATTATAAGGTATATGCAACAAACAAAAAATTTGGTATAATATATGCTGTGGTGTTGGAGGTTCTATGAATGAGAGAAAGAGTAATGTTTTATCATTATTAGAAGATAAGACAAATGATTATGCAAATAAGATTGCATTGGGGATTAAAACAAGTTATGGCTGGAAGGAATTTACTTATCAAGGATTAGGTTTAACATCTCGTAAGTTGGCCTCTTATATAATGAATGATTTAGGTTTAAAAAAAGGTGATAGGCTTGCAATATTATCAGAGTCAAAACCAGAGTATGGTGCTTGTGTTTTTGCATCAATTATTTCGGGATTAATAACAGTTCCTTTAGATATTAAACTTACAAAGTATGAGTTATTATCAATACTTTCTGATTGTGAACCATCAATAATGTTAGTATCACAGCATTACATAGAAATAGCTCTTCAAATCCAAAAAGAATTGCCCTCTTTGAAACATATAATTGTTATAGATGAACCTTCATATAACCAAGGCCTAGAGAGTATTTATACTTTGCCAAATAATTATAGTTGTAAATGGCGACATAGGGCAAGAAAATCAACTTTATTTATTATTTACACATCAGGTACTACAGGAGCTCCTAAGGGTGTAGAAATAACATTTGGAAATATATTATCTCAATTAGATGATTTAAAATATGCATTAGATAGAATATTGCCTCAAAAAGATGTAAGAATTCTTTCAATTCTTCCAATGAACCATTTATTTGAAATGACAGTTGGTTTTTCAACTTTTTTGAATTTTGGTTTTTCGGTTTACTATACACAAAGTTTAAAACCTAAGGATATTTTAGGGACAATGCGAGATAAGAAGATACAGTTTATGATTGTTGTTCCTGCTTTTTTAAAATTATTAAAAACAGCAATTGAAACAGAGATAAAAAATACATCAAAAACAACACAATTAATTTTTAAAATGATGTTTAATCTGTCAAAATTTATTCCTTGTCGAATGATAAAAAAAATTATGTTTAAAAAAATTCATAAAAATTTTGGAGGTAGTTTTTTAGGTTGTATCTCTGGAGGAGCTCCATTAGATGTTAATGTAGGAGAGTTTTTTGAAAGAATTGGTTTGGAAATTTATCAAGGTTATGGATTATCAGAAACGAGTCCTGTTGTATCTGTAAATACTGATAAATTAAGAGATTTAGCATCTGTAGGAGCTCCATTAAAAAGTTTTGAAGTTAGAATTGATAAAGAAACTGGAGAATTACAATTAAAAGGCCCTGCAGTTATGAAAGGTTATCATAATCAACCTGATTTAACAGCTTCTGTAATAGATAGTGATGGGTGGTTGCATACAGGAGATATTGCTAAAATTCATAAAAATGGTCATATATATATTACAGGGAGAATAAAAAATATGATTGTTTTATCAGGCGGTAAAAAAGTATTTCCTGAAGAAGTTGAATCTGTATTAGAGAAGAGTGACTATTTTGCTGAAGTGTGTGTAATTGGAGTTTCAAGGTGTTTTGGAGCAAAAGATGGTACTGAAGATATAGGTGCAGTTATTGTTCCAACAGAAGAATTAATTAATAAATATGATGATGAAACATTGAATAATTTAATTAAAGATGAAGTTAAAAGGTTATGTATTCAATTAACTCCTTATAAAAGACCTATTAATATCGTTGTATCGAAGCAAGCTTTACCTAAAACATCTACAAGAAAACTAAAACGTAATGAAATTAAGCAATTAATTAAAGCATAGTTGAATTAAAGCATTTAGAAAATCTAAATGCTTTAATTTATGTAAATATTTTCTCAAAACAAAATATATTTGATATAATATATACAATGAATTGTAATTATACGAGGAGGTAAGATGAGAGATAGAACTAGCAACGTATTGTCGTTACTGGAAGATAGAACTAATGATTATGCTAATAAAA
This sequence comes from Candidatus Gastranaerophilales bacterium, assembly GCA_944324375.1. GTDB lineage: Bacteria > Cyanobacteriota > Vampirovibrionia > Gastranaerophilales > Gastranaerophilaceae > UMGS1585. The sequence continues at coordinate 7,529 of CALUWB010000060.1, forward strand.
TTGCATTGGGAATGAAATCTACGTATGGTTGGAAAGAATTTACTTATAACGGGTTGGGATTATTATCAAGAAGAATTGCTGCCCATTTAAAAAATGATTTACAAATTCCAAAAGGAGAAAAACTTGCTATTTTATCAGAATCAAAACCTGAATATGGAACTTGTGTTTTTGCTTCTATCATTGCAGGTTTAATTACTGTTCCTCTAGATATAAAGCTTACTATTTATGAGCTTAAATCTATTCTTTCTGATTGTAATCCAACAGTTATGTTAGTATCAAAAAAATATGTTAACACCGCTCTTGAATTACAAAAGGAAATATCTTCATTAAAACATATTATAATCATGGATGAACCTTCATATAACGAAACTTTACCAAGTATTTATACAATTCCAATGAATTATGATTGTAAATGGGTTCATCGTTCAAGACATTCTACTTTGTTTATTATATATACATCTGGAACAACAGGAAAACCTAAAGGGGTAGAAACAACTTTTGGAAATATATTATCTCAGTTAGATGATTTGAAAGTAGCATTCAATCCAATTTTTCCTAAAGAAGCAAGATTGTTATCAATCCTTCCAATGAATCATTTATTTGAAATGACAGTTGGGTTTTCTACTTTCTTGAACTTCGGTTTCTCTGTATATTATACACAGAGTTTGAAACCTAAAGATGTAATGAAAATGATGTATGAAAAGAAAATTCAGTATATGGTAGCAGTTCCTGCGTTTATTAAACTACTAAAAACTGCGATTGAGAATGAAGCAAGTCATACATCGCCTATTACTAAATTTTTGTATAAATTAAAATTAAAAATTGCAAAATTTATACCATTTAGAACTGTAAGACGATTTATGTTTAGAGATATTCATAAGTTTGCAGGTGGGCATTTTAGAGGATTTATTTCAGGTGGAGCACCATTAGATATTGATGCTGAAAAATTCTTTAGAAGAATAGGTATAGATACTTATCAGTTATATGGTTTGACAGAAACAAGCCCAGTTGCAACAGGTAATACTGGAAGATTTAGAGATCCTGAATCAGTAGGTCGTCCACTTAAGAGTTTTGAAGCAAAAGTTGATGACGAAACAGGTGAATTGCTTTTAAGAGGTCCTGCAATTATGAAAGGGTATCATAATCAGCCTGAACTAACTGCTTCTGTTATTGATGAAGATGGCTGGTTCCATACTGGAGATATTGCAAAGATTAATAAAAAAGGTTTTGTTTATATAACAGGCAGAATTAAAAACATGATTGTTCTATCTGGAGGTAAAAAGGTATTTCCAGAAGAAGTTGAAGCAGTATTAGAACAAAGTGAATATTTTAAGGAAGTATGTGTTTTAGGACTAGAAAGAACATTTGGGGCAAAAGATGGGACAGAAGATGTTGCCGTTGTTGTTGTTCCTAAAGATGAATTAGTTGAACAATATGATGAAGAAACTCTTAATTCAATAATTAAAGGAGAAGTTAAGAAACTATCATTGAGAGTTGCAGCATATAAACGTCCTAATCAGGTAATAATTTCAAAAGAACCTTTACCAAGAACTGCAACAAGAAAAGTTAAAAGAAGAGAAGTAAAAGAATTAGTTCAAGTATAAAAATGGGTGATAAATATGAAATTTGATACTAAGTTATTGCATGCTGGGCACAATCCTAAGGAACATAACATGTGTATCAATGTCCCTATTTATCCTACAACAGCCTTTGATTTTGATGATGTTCAACGAGGTGCAGATTTATTTGACTTAAAATGCGAAGGTGATATTTATACAAGACTTTCTAATCCTACTAACAATATTTTAGAAACTAGATTAGCAGAATTAGAAGGTGGGGTAGGTGCTTTAGCTTTATCTTCTGGTCAGGCTGCTACAACTTGTGCAATTTTAAATATCGCACAAGCCGGAGATGAAGTTGTTGCTGCATCTACATTGTACGGTGGTACTTGTAATTTATTTAGTTTTTCTTTAAAAAAACTAGGTATAAATTTTAAGTTTGCTAAAGGTGAGAATGTTGAAGATTTTGAACGTGAAATTACAGAAAAAACTCGTTGTATATTTATTGAGTTATTAAGTAATCCAGCATTGAATGTGATAGATATAGAAGCTGTTGCAAATCTTGCACATAAGTATAATATTCCTTTAATTGTTGATAATACAATTCCATCTCCATACTTATGTAATCCTATTAAATGGGGGGCAGATATTGTTGTACACTCAACTACAAAATACATTTCAGGACACGGAAATGCAATGGGTGGTGCAATTATTGATTCTGGTAATTTTGATTGGGAAAAATCTGGAAAGTTTCCTGAATTAACTGAGCCTGATGAGTCTTATCATGGAATTGTATATACAAAACAATTTGGAAAAGCTGCATATATTGTAAAAGCAAGAGCGCAAATTTTAAGAGATTATGGTTCTTGTCCTAGTCCATTTAATTCTTATATGACATTAATTGGATTAGAAACATTGAGTTTAAGAATGCAAAGACATTGCGAATCAGCATTAAAAATTGCAGAATATTTAGTAAAACATCCTTGTATTAATTGGGTAAATTATCCGGGCTTAAAAACTAATAAATATTATGATTTAGCTCAAAAATATACCCCTAAAGGTTGTTCATCAATAATAGGTTTTGGCTTAAAAGGTGGGGCAAAAGCTGGAGAAAAATTTATAAATTCACTAACAATCCCAATTCATACAACAAATATTGGTGATAGCAGAAGCATAATAACTTATCCTTATTTAACAACTCATAGACAATTATCAGAAGAGCAACTAAAAGCTTGTGGAGTTGGTGATGATTTTATGAGATTGTCTGTAGGGCTTGAAGATGTTGACGATTTAATTGAAGATATAGAAAACGCAATAAAACTTTCTCAGGAATAAAAATGATAGTAGAGACAAAATATTTTAAAATTAATGAAACAATAAAATTAGAATCAGGTAGAGAATTAAAAGAAGTTGAAGTTGCTTATGAAACTTATGGACAACTAAATGAAACAAAAGATAATGCAATATTACTTTTGCACGCACTAACAGGAGATGCTCACGCAGCAGGTTATCATGAAGGAGATAGCAAACCTGGTTGGTGGGATGATATGGTAGGGGCTGGCAAAGCTTTTGATACAGATAAATATTTTGTAATTTGCTCAAATATGTTAGGTGGATGTAAAGGAACAACAGGCCCTTCATCAATAAATCCTGATACAGGAAGAGAATATGGTTTAGATTTTCCCGTTATAACTATTGAAGATGTTGTTAAAGTCCAAAAAAAACTGATTGATTTTCTTGGAGTAAAAAGGCTTTGTGTTGCAGGAGGCTCAATGGGAGGAATGCAAGCAATGGAATGGGCTTTATCATACGATGAAATGGTAAGCCATGTAATTATTATTGCATCAACCCCAAAACTATCTGCTCAAAGTATCGCTTTTAATGCAGTAGGAAGAAACGCTATTTTATCTGATCCTAATTGGAATAATGGTAATTATTATCATGGAGAAAAGCCTGACAAAGGTTTAGCTATTGCAAGAATGGTTGGACATATTACTTATCTTTGTGAAGAAGCTATGCATAGTAAATTTGCAAGAAGATTCCAAGATAAAGATAGTCCAGATTTTAGCTTTGATATAGATTTCGAAGTAGAAAGTTATCTTGCACACCAAGGTAAAATTTTTGTGGATAGATTTGATGCAAATAGTTATCTTTATATAACAAAAGCCGTTGATTATTTTGATGTTGAGGCAAAATATGGTTCATTGGAAGAAGCATTCAAAAATACTCATGCAAAATATCTAATTATGTCTTTTTCATCTGATTGGCTATTCCCAACAGCTCAATCAAAAGAATTATGTAATGCATTGATGAAAAATAAAAAAGATGTATCTTTCTGTGAAATAGAATCACCTTGTGGACATGATGCATTTTTGCTTGAATATGAAACTCAGACAAATATTATAAAAAGTTTTCTAAAAGAGGAAGTTAATGAATAAACACTATATAGAATCTAAAGGTTTACATCTAAATTATTCAATAATCACAAATATGATAGAATCTAATTTATCTGTACTTGATTTAGGTTGTGGTGACGGAACTCTTCTTAAAATGCTTAAAAACAAAGGTATCAATGCTAGAGGTATAGATATTAATCAAGACAATATTGTAAAATGTTTAGAAAAAGGTTTACCAGTAATTCAAGGTGATATTGATGAAGGATTGAAAGAATATCCTGATAAATCATATGATTACGTTGTTTTAAACCAAACTTTGCAATCAACAGAAAAACCTGATTTTGTAATAAAAGAAATGTTGAGAGTTGGTAATAAAGTTGTTGTAAGTTTTCCTAATTTTGGATATTGGAAAGTTCGATTTTATTTAATGTTTAAAGGTAAAATGCCAAAATCAAGAATACTACCTTTTCAATGGTATGATACTCCTAATATTCATTTGTTAACTATTGATGATTTTTATGATTTTGCTAAATCGCAAGATTTCAAAATAGAACAAAAAATATGTATGACAAAAGCTAAGGTTAGAAAAAGTATATTGCAAAAATTGTTTGATAACTTATTTACCGAAGAAGTAATATTTGTTATTTCAAAATAAAATTACCCTAAATGGGAATTAATTATATTTCTAATCACTTAAAATAAAAGTAAGCTATTGGAGGTGAATATGAATAAATTAGTTCTTAATATTCTATGTGTTACATCATTACTAGCTATTACAATTATAAATATTGAATCTTGCTGTTCGTATGCACTAGAAAACAATACAAATAATAGATTTATAGATAATAGTCCCCTAGAACGCCCATACAGATTGAATTATCCAAGACAAAATGGAAATGATATTCAACAGCAACCCCAAATGAATCAAGTTTTACCAAACACGACTCCACCTGTAAATAAAAACTTTAATGATCCATATAATTATCCTGATCCATCAGGAGAAAGAAAATAAATATTTTATTAATGCTCTAATTATTATATCAATTATGTAAATATCTTAAATGTGACCGAAACATTATCATCAATTATCTTCTTAATAGAATCTAACTCTGTA